>JAQUMH010000003.1:0-86710 GCA_028718185.1 Elusimicrobiota bacterium | reverse complement strand
AAATGCGGACCTGTACATTATAGACACCAATTCCTCCGCTGTTATCTGCTGCTGTTCCGGATATTGTTCCCAATGACGATAGAAATGAATTACAGGTAAATGCCGTCATTGATGAAGTCGGAACCCCAGTATCCCATAAAAATCGCTTTACGGATGAAGTAGAATTAGAAACCCAATTGTCACCGCGGTTAGCAGTAGGGTTAGATTGCCAGTTTCCTGCATTATCTTTCGCCCATGCAAATACTTCATATTTATGACCGCTGGTCAACGCAGTGCTCGGTACCGGATAACCCCATTTCATAGGTGTAACCGTAGTATCCAGTGAGCAGACAGCATATGTTGAAGGAGTTACTATTAAACCATCAACCCAATTGCTGCCCCCGGGCGACCAGAAACTAGTTGTGCCGTTACCAAGTGACCTGTCAAGTATCGCTACTCTTACCTCTACAACTTTAGTCGGGGTATAAGAAGGCGGGTCACTTGCAGTACCCGATATAGTTGCCAATGTATTTGTTCTTGCTACAGTGTCCAAATCAGTGTTAGGGATAGTTATATATGTGCATGGACTGAGTGCATCCACTGAAAATGAAACGCTTGAGCGATAAACCCCGGAATTTGAAAATGTGGTCTGTATATTGCCGGCATTATCCACAACCCGGCAGAACATATGATAGTTACCTGAGGGTAATGTTTCCATGCCTGAAGTAGTAGAATTATATTTTATTGACCAGGTACTTTTATTAACCGAGTAACTTGAATCTGCCTGATTTTCAGTTGATGGCCAACTATCTTCAGGAAGCGTAGCGACCCATGCACCATCACTCTGCCAGTACAAGCCGGTATCTTTTTTTAACAGTTTTACTTCCACCCTTCTACCCAGCGAAACCCTACCGCTTGGGTTCCCGGGAACAATCGTATCGGTAGCTTCACCTATAAAATACGGGCTTGCGATACAATCTCCGCCGGGTATAGGATAGGTCATTGTTGAAACACCGACATCTACATCCCACCAGAAAGTTGAATAAGAAAGTAATTCCTGATAGAAATTGTTGGGTTTGGCTAAATCGCGTGCTTTTGAAATGACACAAAATGACGAACCGGAAACCGTACCCCAACTAGCGAAAGTCCTTGTCCAGACAGTAGAGGAAACATTTAATGGTAAATCTGAAGGTGTTGAATGACGATACCATGAATTAGCAGAATCATAATTATCCCATGCACTAGCATTCCAATTCCAATACGTAGCAGAATACGTTAGGTTGCGAACTGCAGTATAAACTGCATAAAGCTTTTGCTGGCTATTAACATCAGGACCGTCCTTGGCTGTACCTGATATAGATGGAAGTGAATTCGTACCATACCAACCGCCATTTGCAGGAAGTACTACCACCGATGTAGGTGTTGTTTTATCAATAACATATTCCCGTTTGATAGTTGAATCAGATGCCTCTTGGTTCCCTGCATAATCCCCGCTACGGGTAAATATTTGGTATATCGCATTGTCTGTCTGTTGAGTAGGGGCAGGATAACTCCAATTCTTAGCGTTACCGGGAACAGTATTCCAATATATTCCTTCCTGATTAAACGCATCAGTGCCATTCCAATAGTTTCCATCTTTTATACAGATGGCTATAGAAGTAACAACAACATTGAAATTATCAGTTGCAACGCCTGTAATATTTGTTAATGCCGAGTATTTGTTAGTGTTGGAATCGGAAGAATCGGGCCAGGCAACCGTTGATGTAGGCGTGGTATTATCAATAACAAAAGTATTTGTTGATGGGGCTGCCTGCCAGTTGCCGGCTTTATCACATATTTGTACAGAAATATAATAAGTAGTATTATCTTCACCAAATGCTGCTGTGCTTACTGTAGTACTCCAACTTCCTCCTGTTATTGTTATATCTTTTTTTTGAGATGAATTTTGCCATGTTCCGGTTACAGCGGTTCCCCAATTCCAATTATAACCTTTTTTTGTTGAACTACCTGCACAACTTAACCGGATAGTTGCCGTAGAGACAAGTCCTGGCAAATCATCTGCACAATTCCCGCTTATGGTAATATTAGATTGCGAATAGACAATTTTAAGATAACTTTCATTAGTCAATGTAGAGGTGGACTTAGGATAAGTTACAGTGCTGGAAGGAAGGTTTACATCATAAACAAATGTCATCTGGTTTGTACCGTCACTAAAATTATCTTCAACCAACCCCCCCACATCTGTAGCGCGGGCTTTAACCAAATATGTTGCCGGTGATACCGCACTGGAAGCCGATACGCCGTAATTCCAGCCTGAATTTGCTTGTATCCATGTCGAAGTCTCATATGAATTATACGCCCATGATTTGCCGTTCCAGTATTGGTCCCAGGGGTTTGAGCCATCCGCTGTGCAGGTGGTCTTCTTAATAGATACTTCTGTTTTATTAACACCAAAATTGTCAGTTGATGTACCGACAAATGTATTAGGGTTCGTCCATGTATTTAAATGAACATTATTTGGTGAAGGAGTGGTAATTATGGAACCGGGTTTTATTGTATCCTTCCTGGGTTCTAACCAGAAATTTTCCTGTCTTAGTTCAAGATTAGGAACTATTGCAGTACCACCCACAGCAGGTTCAATTGTACTGTCCATAGAGTCACCCAACCAACGGCTGACACGAAGGACACTGTCCTCTGCCTGAAAAACAACAAACCCAATGCTGTCTTTATTCGGGTCAGGATGCAATTGCACCTGTTGAATAGTCGGTCCTACACCAGCTGCACCTAAATCAATATCAGATGCACCGGGTGATGCTGGTGTCCAACCCGCGGCAAGGGTGTATACCTTGTAATACAATTTTGAACTATTCACATATGTATACGCAGCAACTAATTTTTGCGGCAACCCCCGGACATACATAATATCAAACGGTCTATTCATATCCATGGATTGTTGTGTCTGGTCTATATTTGTAGCCATATACTGGTGCGGCTCCATCCCTGTAGCAGCCGCCCCGGCAATTACCTGAGTATTAGCAGCGGGTATGGAATCCGCAAGAGTATTGCCATCCTGAAATACTTGTACATTTAAAGATGCGCAAGCTGCACCATAATTTAAATTAGTAAACGCTACGGCAATTGTCCATGTAGAAATACAAGGAGCTAATTTTACCCAGTAATTCTGAGTTACGTTATCGGTAGCATTTTGAAGATTTTTTTCACCAACAATTGCGCCAGCAGTAGAAATCCATAACCTGTATTTCAAATAACGCCGGGCATCAGCTGCATAGGTAATCATTCCGCGATATCCGCCTGCTTGTTCATATGCGATATCAAAACATTGCGGCTGAATTGAAAAACCGGAAGGCTGATATTGATTTAATCCGCTTGCAACAGCTCCCTGCGCCGGTTCTAATGCTTCTGAGCTTACAGGATTTGCTATATTAAAAGTGGTAAATGCCGGAACAGCTTGTGTTGAAACTAATACGTTCATTGACGGCGTTGTCCATAAACCGCCTGCCTGGTCAATAAAAGCTAAAAGCAATTCATTACTACTGGTGCTGGGGTTTGCTTCAAGCCGCGGCCAGATAACCCTGCCGGTTGCTGTATAAGTTATAGATGTTTCACCACCCCACTGTTTATTAGAACCGCTATAACTCTGATATTTAAGGTTACCGGCATTGTTCACATATACAACAACAAAATCACCTGTAAGTGATTGGACAGCGACATCAAACTCCCGATATAATGCATAATGTGACTCATCATAAGGAGCGGACACAAGTGGTTGTGCTGTCCCCCAGCCCGTATCAACGTTCCATGCCTGTGCATAGATTTCGCCTTTTGTGGTTTGTTCAACAACTACCCGCTGGTTCCGTATTGATGAGTCCGCTATCTTAACGAACCCGGAATTAGCATCCCTTGTTCCTAATGTAGTAATACTTTCCGCTCCCCATGTTCTATTTAAACCATCATAAGTTCTTAATGCAGGTTTTCTGTTTGATACACCGTAAACCATAATATCACCATTTACAACTAACGGCGAACCAACCCTGCCTATTATATTACTTGAAATTTGTACCCCATATGGTGTAGCAAAATCCCCACTCGTGGCATCAAATCTCATAACATAACCTGCTTCTCTATCGGTAACAGCAGTAACAAATATACCACCCCCAAATTTCACACCATCAATACCGCAGGTAACAAGTTGGGGATCTGAACCTAAAGGTACAGCAATATTTGATCCGTTTGCCCAGGCATTGTCACCATTAAACTTTCCCCAGTCCAGTGTATGTGTGTTATTCCCGGAGGGATTCGCTGACCAAACTGCAATAGCATCACCGGTCCCCGTAGTATAAGCAATATCAAAACAATCTAACATTACCGTCTCTAAATCGGTTTCCCTGGCTGCAAACGCCTGTGTCATTGTTGCTGGAGCATTACCATGTTTAAACAAACCCGTCCAGAGATCATTATTGATGTCGGCAACAGCAATCGCAATTCTCTTACTTGTAGGGTCGCCTGCAACCTTTATCCAAGCAGCATAACTACCACCACCACAAGCAGGAGAACCCCAATCCTGCCAAAGATATCCATTCCATCTGTCAATATTAACCGTATTAGCACCATCATTTAGCGTAAATACATAACACATACTATCTACCCAAACAGCATCGAAACAACGCTTAGTCACATTTGAAACACCGGAATTTAACTGTGTGGGTCTAACCCAGTAAGCAACGCTCGAAGCCCACACTGCCGCATAGACATCAGGTGAAGCTTGCGTAACAGGAAGACTCCATACAAGCATTACCTCACCGGCATTGGGATTGGTTGTAATATCCGTATTGGACGAAGAATATAAACCTACCCAGGAAATCTTTTGTGCAGTAGCGGGAATTACAACACTCGCATTATCCACATTTGATTCTTCTACTGTCCAGCTCTTTTGGTCCCAGTCATACAAACTGTATTTTAATTGTGTAGTTGTTGTGCCATCACCGGTTGTCCATACTACTATAACGTTATTTGTAGAATAGGCGATATCAAAGATTTTTGCCTGTGGATACTGACCGGGAGTAGTAGTCTGAGGATCCACATTTAGATTAGAAGAATTTATTTTTTTAGGGGTACTCCAGCTGCTACCATTCCAAAAAGAAACATAAATTATACCGTCAGCACGCAATCCACCCCAGACCTTAAGTGGATTGTTAGGCGAAGATGATTTCAACACCTGATATATTACAGGTCCGCCAACAGTTGAATCCGGCCCGTCTGCTTCGTCACTCCAGCTAGTACCATCCCAGGTACGGCATTTCAGTCCAGTAGAAGCCCCCGTGGGCCACAATCGCCCATAAACAAACGTAGCATCAGATACAGTCTGGTCAGCATACAACCGGGAAGTGGGAAGTAGCAAGTAGGAAGTAGCAAGTAATAAGAAAATGGGGATAAAGGGGACAGTCCTCAACATCGTTGCCTTTGTCATTGCGAGGAGTGAATGAAATGAACGACAAAGCAATCTCATGGATTGCTTCTCCGCCACTGAATCTATGGCGGGTCGCAATGACATTTTTGGTTTTATATTTAATAACCAGTTGGGTTCTTTATTCATTTCCATTCCCAATTCTCTAATCCACTTTTTTACCGTCGTGACTCCGAACGCGTGTACGCGCGCGCGTGAAAAAAAAGCCCCATAACATTTAACTCATAACTTATAATATAAGCAAAAAAATACCGTTATAAGTAATCAGTTAACAGTTATTAGCTATATAGCCGGGTTTTGAGAATTAAAGACGGAGGTTTTGAAATTTGTAGTAGAGGCGATTTGAAAGTTTGAAAGATTGAAAGATTGAAAGACTGAAGATTAGATTTAAAACAACTACGTAACCAAGAAGAAATACAATGAGTTTTTCAAAAAAACGTTTTATGGTTGTGAAAACAGCGGAAACAACCTGAAATCCTAAACCAGAAATCGGAAGTCCAAAATAGTGTCTGGCAACTGTGTATAGTTTTTGTATTTTTTTTACTATTTCAATTTGTGAATGGATTGGAGTGTTGAATGTGAGTGTGATGAGTGAAGACAGGAAAAGCGTCCGTAAATTTGCATCTGCCGTATTGTCATTGCGAGCAATAGCGCGGCAATCCTGTTTTAATATTGCTTCGGTCGTCCTTGTTGGACTCCCTCGCAATGACATCTTTTCAACAGATTGATTCTGGTCATTTCGTTCATCCAGCCCGCTGTCCCATTTTTCTATTGACTGTTTTACTTCTGATGGTGCATTGGGGTTAACTGTATTTCCAAACGCAAAGGACACCCCTATGCCCACTATGATTGCGGAGAAAATTATTATTAATAATATAACGTTTCTTTTGCTTCGCATCTTTTCCTTTTTCGTGGGTTGACTTTCCGTAGTTGGCAACCTTGGTTGACCTTTAAAGAAAGCCGACTTCCCAGTTTTTTAGTTGGTTTGCAATCACACCGCTACAAAATACCGTGAACTGCCGAGAACTCGGCTTCCTTCTTACACGAATTATCACGAATTTCTAACATCTCGCGAATTACCACGAATATATATTTGCGTTTAATTCGTGATGTTTGCTTTTATTTGTGTCAATTCGTGTGTTTACAAGTTTTCGGCAGTCCAGCCCCCCGACATTACGTCGGGGCTTCGACTTTGCGTCCCCACCACTAATAATTGGTGGGTTTGCTTTTCTCGCTACATCATAATTATAAAGAATTTTTCGTATTTTGTCAAGTGTTTTTTTAATTTATTTTCCTTGAACGATTTGCTTGATAATGTTTGATATTTGTTTTACTGATTTTTTTACTTCTTTCGAGACAGTTTTATCGAATTTCAGGATTTTGGGCTGAATTCCAATTATTATTATTTCACATTTTAAAGACGCAACCAGATAATCAACTATCATTTTTATAGGCAGCATATGGGTGGAAAAAGATACACCGCCGACTTCTTCAGGGTTAATTATAGTTATTGTTCCTGCTTTTTTATCTGCATCCATGGAATCAACAATGAGAATGTGGGTAGGTTTATAATCTTTTATTTCGCCGGTGATATTTTCAGGGGCCGTAGAACCGATAAAAATCTTTAATTTTTTACTCTTAAACTTGCTTAATTCTTCTGCAACAAGAAGCCCTGCAATATCATCGCCTCTCAGCTCAGAACCAATGCCGAGAAAGGCAATTCTCTTTGCATCTTTAAGCTTCTTTTTTAATATTGTTTTAAAATCTGGCATGTAAATTAGGCACGCCAAGGGCGTGCAACTACAAAAAAATACTGAAATTCCTATACTAAAATTTAATTTTTAGTTTTTTGTTGTCCAGCTGAGCAAGTTCAAATTCGTTGGTTGTCTCGAGCGCTTCCTTCATACAGGAATCTACGCATTGGGCGCAGTATATACATTTGTCCAACCTGAACTCTGCCTCAAACTTCTTATCGCCTACTTTTATTATTTCTATCGCGTTGCTCGGACAATCCCGCATGCAAAGCTTGCAGCCGATACATTTTTCCGGGAGGAATTTTATCTTCCCTCTAAAAGTCTTTGGCATCTCGAACTTAACAAACGGGTATTTAGTTGTAGCTGCTTTCTTAAAAACTGAAGAAATTACCTGTCTTGCCATTTTGCCTGGTTTTATCATTTTATTCTACCTTCGAGTATAATGTCTATCAACAATTGTAAAAAACTTAACGGTGCTATATATTTCCAACAGAAATTTATCATCTGGTCTATTCTTAACCTTGCAAACACTGTGCGCAGCAAAGAAAGCGAAGCAACTATAAACAAAACTTTTAATATAAACAGTGTAAAACCAATTGCCGGATTATAATCCATACCGAAAGGCAGAAATACTGCAGCTATAAGTGCTGCACAGACAACCACTTCTATGTCTATTGCCAGCCTGAAAATTGCAAGTAGTTTGCCGCTATACTCGGTAAAAGTTCCTCCGACTATCTCGGTTTCCGCTTCAGGAATATCGAAAGGGACTTTTTCCAATTTACCTAAAAGTGCAATAAGTGCTATTGCAAAACCGAGTAAATTACACGCCCAGTACCAGTGATGCTGGTTATAAAACGCACTCATTTCACTTATTGACCAGGTACCAGCAAGCAGTGCAGCTGATAAAATAACAAGAAATAACGGGACTTCGTAAGCAAAAAACTGAGTTAATGCACGGATACCGCCGATAAGTGAAAACAAAGATTGCGATGAATACCCTGCAAGAAAAAATGTCAATGTAGGTATAGATAATAAATATAAAACGACAATAACATCACCATTAAAAGAAACCAGTGCATCAGTTCCCCAAATCGGTATATATACAAACGAGGTAACTATCGCTGTTAACGCTACGAACGGTAACGACTTAAACATTATCTTTTCAGCTTCTTCGGGAACAATGTCTTCTTTGGCAAGTAATTTTACAAAATCTGCAAACGGCTGGAACCAGGGAGGACCAACCCTGTTCTGTAATTTCGCACATAATTTCCTGTCAACATATTCTAAAAACATGCCAAAAGTACTCAAAAACAACAAACCGGGAAACACTAAAATGTAAAATAATGATGTTATCATATTAAAACTTTATTCCTTTTTTTCTATACCACTCAATACTGTATTTTCTTAGAGATTCCCAGTCCATAACTCCGGTTTTTCCGGTATCCCGCCTTTTTATTGATATTGTCCTGTCGGTACAGGAAAAACACGGGTCTATTGCTGCAACAATTATCGGTAAATCTGCAAGATTATAATTTTCAAGCATCTTTAATACAGCTTTAACATTAGCAAGTGTAGGCGCCCTTACTTTAACCCTTTCAGGTTTTTCAGTACCGTTGGATTTTACATAATGGACATCTTCACCACGTGGCGCTTCGTAACGGCTAAGTGCTTCACCTGCCGGTATTTTTCTTGGTACTTTAACCGTAACAGGACCGTCAGGCATATTTTTGATAAGCTGCCGTATAATACTGTAACATTCCATTAATTCGCCAACCCGGACAAGCGTACGACCGTAAACATCTTCATTATTAACTGTAATAACCTTAAATGAAACCTCATCATATGCTGCATAAGGGTCATCACGTCTGACATCCCTATCAACACCTGAAGCGCGAGCAACAGGACCTACTGCACCGTAGGATTCCACATCGGCGCGTGATAATTTTCCTACATTTGACAATCTATTTATAAGTGTTACTTCCTGGGTCGCTACCTGAATGTAATATTTTGTCCTTTCTTCAAGTACATCCATTGCTTTAAAAATTTCCTGCAAATCCTCTTTTGAAATATCACGTCTTACCCCACCGATTGTATTAATTCCGTAATTAACACGGTTACCGGTAACTTTTGCAAAGATATCCATTACTATTTCACGGTCACGCCATGTATACATAAATAAAGTATCAAAACCAACTTCGTGACCCGCTACACCAAGCCAGAGAAGATGACTGTGTACCCGTTCAAGTTCCGCAATAAGTGTACGTATATAAAGCGCCCGTTTGGGGACTTGAACTGCGGCTATATCTTCTACTGCCTGGACAAAACAAGTGGAATGTGAATGTGAACAGATACCGCAAACACGTTCAAGAAGATAAACATCCTGTGTGTATGAACGTTCCTCGCAAGCTTTTTCAATACCGCGATGATTGTAACCCAACCGCAAGCTAACATCCACTATTTTCTCGCCTTCTAATGTTATTCTAAAACTTTCGGGTTCTTTTAGCGCAGGATGCTGCGGACCAATTGGTATTGTTATTCTTGCCACTTAATTATCCTCCTTACTGAATTGCTTATTTTCTTAGTAAATTTTATAAAAATCCTATCTTTTTTCGTTTTGGTTCCAGCGGTGTCAACAATGACTTTATTGCATCAAATACTACTCTGAATTGCTGGTCGTATTTCTTTTCCATTTCTTCTATTTTTCTTTGTAAGTCCTTATGTGTTGAAAGTAACGCTCTTAACTTTGTGAATGTTCTCATTATCTGAATATTTACATGGATTGCTCTTTTACTATTTAACACACTTGAAAGCATAGCAACGCCCTGCTCCGCGAAAACATATGGTAAATATTTTATATGCTTACCTCTCTTAGAACTTACCTTATTATCATTGTTTAAGGTCACAATTTGTGACCTTAAAGATTTCGCTTCTACCCAAGTTAATTCAAACATGAAATCTTTGGGAAAACGTTCTGAATTTCTCCGAACAGCTTGATTTAATACTCTTGTTGCTACTCCATAAAGCTCTGCTAAATCACGGTCAATCATCACCTTTTGTCCGCGGATAAAATATATTTTATTTTCTATTCTCTGACTTAACACCAACTCCTTCACATTATCTCCGGAAATTAAATCTCTCTTTGTTGGTGAATTTTATAAATTCTTCTATTTTTTATTTTCTTGATAATTAATGTTAAAAGTTACTTCTTAAGCACATCCGACTTCCAGTCTTTTCTTAACGGGTATTGCCCTTCAGGCCAGCCGTCGGGTAAAGGATACCTTGAACCTTCGGGAAGACCTTCAACTTTGGCACCTAGCAAATCTACTACTTCTCGTTCATAAATTACCGCTGCCGGGAAATAACCAATAATTGTTTTAATTTTTGGATTATCTTTAGGTACACTTATTTTTACATTGATGACAATACCGTCTGTTCTTGTTAAATGATAAATGAATCCTAATGTACTCCCATCATCAACACCTGTCATAGTGCAGAGTATGTTAAAATTAACCTTATTCATTAAAAACTTAAGTACTTCCTCAAATTTATCCGTAGGAACATCAACAAAAATACGCCTTACTCTCTGTATTCTTATTTTTCCTTCCAGAAAACTGAAACTTTTTAACAATTGCTGCTGGACTTCTTCTTCTTTTGTCATATTATAACATCCTTTAAATCGCAGATTACACAGAAAAAAACATAGATTACGCAGAAATTTAAAAAACTTACAACTGATATACTATTCTTTTTATCTATTGATAGATTCCCGATAGAAACACTCGGGAATGACAATTCTTACTTCTTACTTCTTGCTTCCAATCTCTAATCTTAATTTATACTTCTAATTATGGAACGTATGTATATTTATTTCATCTTAAGACTACCAAGCAGTTTAGCTACACCGTCTATAATTGCTTGGGGGCTTGCGGGACATCCGGGAATATACGCCGATACCGGTATTACGGTGTTTATTCCGCCACATACGTTATAACATCCATCAAAAACACCGCCTGAACATGCACAGGTACCAACAGCAACGACAAATTTAGGTTCGGGCATTTGTTCATAAATTCTTACTAATCTGTCTTTTACCTGTCGCGTGACAGGACCAGAACAAACAAGCACATCAGCATGTCTTGGCGTACCTTTTAGCACTACTCCGAACCGCTCCAGGTCAAAAGTCGGAGTTAATGCTGCGAGAATTTCTATGTCGCAGGCATTACAGGCACCGGAATTAAAATGTATAATCCATGGTGATTTTATTCTTGTCCAATTAACTAATTTTTCAACAACTACCATACATCATCTCCTAAATAATATTAATAAACCGACAATTGCACTTATAATATAAACAATTGCTATCCCGTACCCGGAAGTAAACCCTCTTGGTAAAGTAGTTAAAATAAGCGCTACTACGTGCATAATTGTAAAAAACAATGCGAATTTGAAAAATTGGCTATAATCAGGTTTCAACTGCAGGACTGGGATGTCCTCACCGCAAGCATATTGTTTCAGCTTACCCGTAGTGGCATGTCCTTTGAACGCCAATTTAGAAAAAACCAAAGACATTATAACACTTACTATTAAAAGAATTATAAACACAACCGGCGGTAAAAGAATTAATCTATCCATTATAACCTCAATTTGTTAAAAACTCAACTAAAATTCTTATAATTACCCCTCACCTTTTATCCTCTCCCCACTGGGGAGAGGAAAGAAATGAGTAATCTTCTCCCCCTTGGGGGAGAAGAAAGAGTTGAGGGGTTTAACCTTTTAATGTCTTTATGTTACGGACGTCAATTGAATCTGTGTGTTTATATATACGTATAATAACGCCTGCGGCTATTGCTATTACGAAAACTTCAATTATTATAATAATTATAACCAGCGACTGAGCCAAAGGCATATTATTTGTTATGTACCCTACAACTATTATCGCCAAGGTAACTGCTTTTGTTATTATTTCTAATCCGAGTAATATCCTTATTAAATTCCTTGTTGCAAGAATATAATAAAAACCTATAACAATAAGCAAAACGATAAATATGATAAAAATTCTTAATAATTCAGGGTTAGTAAGACTCATTTTTTCTGTATATCCTTAAATAATACCACGATACCAAATACACCTACTAATAATATAATCACTTGTCCCAATAAATCAACTTGTCTCAAATTCCATATTACATTCCGGACGCTTGTTTCCTGCATTATTTCCGGAAGGTTAAAACTAAGCGGCTTGATTACTACTGACACTACTAAACCGGCTAATGCAAGGACTACCGGTAAGAATATATATTTTTTAATACGTTTTTTCCTGAATTCGGTAACTTCCTGCAGGGACAGCGGTTTAACGAAACTGATAGTGCTTATAAATATTACGGTTATTAAACCGGCGCATATTGACAGTTCAAAAACTGCCGCAAGCGGTGAATTCATCTTGAACATCAAGAGTGTTATTATAACACTGGTAATAGCAAGACTTATCGCAGCTATCAACAATCTTGACGAAAAGACTGTCATTAGCGCGGCTAATATTAATAATATGAGAAGTAATAAAATAAGATTCAAGATATCCTCACTTCGTTCGGTAACGCTAATCATCGCGAATCTAACGCAAATTATCGCGAATTATTCGTGTTTTTATTGTATTTTCTGGAACAATTCAAATAACCACATAACTGCAGCAGAGCAAGCTCTGCGACTACACAACTACCGTGGGATACAATCCCACCGCTACAAAACATCAGCACCGCAAGGCGGTGCGGCTACATGTCACTTTAAAATACTTTCTATTGGTAGAATTAGTTTATTTAATACCAATGGGAAAAATATGCCGATAAATATTGTTAAAAGTGCTAGAATTATCACGGGGAGAACTAGACCGAGCTTTGCTTCTTTTACATTTTCTAACCCTGGGGCTACTTTTCCGAAAAATACTTTTCTTTGTAAAGATAGAAAATATGCGAGTGTTATTACGCTTGATATCACTGCTATAAATGCATATGAATAATGTGCGCTTTGCCAGAGTGCTATAATTATCAATAACTTGCTCCAGAACCCTGATAACGGCGGTATGCCTGAAATAGAAAGCATGGCTACTATAGAACTTCCGCCGGTAATCGGCATTTTAGTCGCCAGCCCGCCTAATTTGTCCATATTCCTTGTACCTGTCTGTTTTTCTACGGCTGCTGAATTGGCAAATAACTGGGATTTAAATATTGCATGGTTTAACATATGAAAGACAGCGCCGGCTAAACCTAAGACAGTACCGGTACCTAAACTCAATACAATGTATCCCATCTGGCTTACACTTGAAAAAGCGAGCATCCTTTTGATATCGCTTTGACCAAGTGCGGCAAGAGCTCCTACAACAATAGAAACTGCACCGATAAACAATAATATATTTTTTACCTGGTCACCGCCCCCGCCTGTTATACTTAATATCCTTATTAACGGGTATATACCTGAAACTTTTATTACAATACCGGAAAGCAGAATTGAAATACTGGTCGGTGCTGAAGAGTGTGCATCGGGCAGCCAGCTATGGAACGGGACAAGCCCGCCTTTGGTAAAAGCACCGCAGATAAAAAGACAAATCGCAATTGTAATCTTTAAACTACCTGCTGAATTTTTGGTTGCATTATTAATAGCTATAAAAGATGTGTCACCGGAAATCAACATAAAGATTGAAATTGACAAAAGTATAAACAATGTAGCTGTAACTGAAAGGACTATATATTTAAAAGCGCTTTCCAAAGCCGCTTTATCTTTGTATATTGATATTAATATGAAGGAAGAAACTGCGACAATTTCAATGAATACATATAGTGAAAATATATCTGTTACCATTACAACACCGTTCATACCTGCCAATGTGAGCATAATTAAATTTGCAAAATTAAATTTCTGGTCTTCATCATGATAAGTAAATTGTCCGATCATAATAGCAGAAAAAACAACTATGCCTATTGCCAGCAGCATCAATTTAGATAAACTATCAATGGTAAGATTGAAAGCAAAATTTGTCCCGAATAACGCTGACTGGTTGTTCAATATATCTATCGGAACAAACAACACAAAATAAATCTGTACCAATGTCAATAACATACCAAACCAGCACGCTATTTTTTTAACAAAATCGCAATGACATAAATTTAGTATCAGGACACTGACTAATGGTATTAAAATAAATAATGCTATCATAAATGGTTGCTTTTTTCCTTTGTAATTGTAGTGCACGCCCTTGGCGTGCTTAATTATGGCACTACAAGGCGGCTAACAGCAGCAGAGCAAGCTCTGCGACTACAACTATTTGTCAAAATCTACGGCTGGCTTGCCAAGGGCAAGCCACTACATACAAAACAAAAATATCAGCACCGCAAGGCGGTGCTACTACACAATTACCTCATAACTATGTAGATTATTATGATTATCGTTCCTATAAGTGACCAGGAAAGATACATTGCATAATCTCCGTTATGAAGTGCTTTTATAACTCCGGTGAAGAAATAAGTCAGCTTTACAACAAACACATCGTAAAACCAGTTAATTATCCTATCCAAACCGAATAATATTATAGAAAGAAAACCTACTATTTTTAGTCCTATATCGTAAGGGTCAAAATATCGTTTTTCCGCTTGAGCATATATATAAGATAACCCGGGAGCATAGTGTATATGGTCAACCGAACCCAAGCCGCTGCCGGATTTTTTAACACCAAAAAGATGGTTTAACAATGCAGCGATTAACACTATCACTGTAACTACCACGATTGTCATATTAGCCGGCCAACCTGAAAAACTATGGCCTTCCAAACGTTCGCCAAGAATGGGCTGGATTAAATGCTTTAATGGTAATGAATTATATACACCGAACAGGATACATACACAAGCGATAACAATCATAGGTATCAGCATTGTTAACGGCGCTTCTTTCACATTTTTATTTTCATCTTTTATCTTACCGGCATAAACAGAATGTCCTAACTTTAAAAACGATGCTGCAGTGAAAAACGAGCCGGCAACAGCCATAATATAGAATATAAGTCCTCTTTCAAGCGCACCGTCGTAAATCAGTTCTTTGGAAAAGAAACCGTTAAACGGCGGGACACCGGATATAGCTGCTGCTGCAACAATAAAACAAGCAAAAGTAATAGGCATTTTCGAGCCTAATCCGCCAAGCTTCTTTAAATCTGTTGTACCTGCCTGTCTTTCTACAGAACCACCTGTAAGAAACAAGCAGCTTTTATACATTGCATGGTTTATCATATGGAACAACCCGCCGACAATACCAACAGGCACGGCAGTTCCAATACCCAAAATCATATAACCAACCTGGCTTATTGCATGATACGACAATAATCTTTTATAATCTTTTTGTATCAGTGCCATCATAACAGCAAATAGGATTGTTATACCGCCGATTACCATAAGTAACACAGATATCCATGAAGAAGGCGTAAGATTGAACATTTCAAGCGAAATTCTGGCAAGAAAATATATGCCGAGCAATTTTTCAAGGGCTGCCGGCAGAAGTGCCATGAAAGGAAGATGGGCATCTACTGCGGCATCCGGAATCCAGCTATGGAACGGCATGGAACCCGCTTTGGAAATCGCTCCTATCATCAAAAATATGAACGCTAACCCGCCAAGCGAATCTAAATTAAGTTTAATGCTTGACATTGTTAAAGTACCCGACAGGTGTCCGGTAAGCCCTATACCAATCATCAAACATAAGTCAGAAATACCTACCAGCACAAGCGCTTTAACTGCTGTTTTGAATGCTGCTTTACTTCCGATAAGTATCATTGCAAATAATGTAACCAGTAAACCTTCCCAGAAGAACAACATTACTACAAGGTTATTTGCAAGAACAGCACCGTTTGTCATAGCAAGCGAAATCAGCATGTATGCAAAAAACTGGCTTGAATTGTCCTTGTCCTTCATGAAAGTTATAGAATATAAAGTAACTAAAACACAGAATGAAGCAACAGCAAGAATTATGAAACTGCTGAAATGGTCTAATCTTAACGAGAACTCTATACCAAAACCCGCCCAGGGAACCGAGGACATTATATTTGTTTTAAAAAGTATAATGGTAAAATAAAGATCTACTAATGTTACTAATAATGCAAGGAAACCGGACGTCTTGCGAATTGACTTCGGTATCGCAAAAACCAGTAAACCTGCTATAAAAGGCAATAATATTAATATATTAATCATTTAATAATCCCTAACATCTGCTGGACTGTTAATGCTACAAAATCAGCCGGATATTTTATAAAAATACCGCCTGCAAGCGACAGGAATGCAAGAAACGCTACGCTGAAAACCATAGTAGCTGATTTTTCTTTTACTAAATCAGTTTTTAAATCACCAAGAAAGACCGTCATAAAAACTCTTAAAAGATATAATATTGTTAGAATAGCTCCTGCAAAAAAAGTCAGGGCAATCGCTAACTGGTTATTGACGACTGCGCCTGTAATAACCATATATTTACTGAAAAACCCGCCAAATGGCGGGATACCCATAACAGAAAATGCACAAAACAGAAATGATACCGCTGTTATCGGCATAACTTTCATTAAGCCGCCTAATTTTGTGATATCTTTAGTTCCGGTATTCTGTTCAACTATACCGGCACAAAGAAACAAGCCGCCTTTTGCCAAACCATGCATGAGAATATATAGAAGACCGCCTGCAATACCTATTTCATTACCTGTTGAAAGTCCGAGAAAAATAAAACCAATCTGGCTGATTGTTGAATATGCTATTATCCGTTTTAAATCTGTTTCAATAAATGCCGCACCGGCTGAAATAAGCATGCTTAACCCGGCTATTACCGGAACAACCGTATGCCACATTACATCTAATGTAAAGGTAGCAATGAATAACCTGGCAAAAACATATACCCCGATTTTAACCAACACTGCGGCATGGAGTAATGCGGTAACAGGGGAAGGCGCTACACCGGCATCGGGTAACCAGGTATGGAACGGCAATGTAGCCGATTTTGAAAGTATGCCGAATAAAATCAACATTACAGCAATGTTTGATACCGGATTACCTTTTAAGACATCTTTAATAACTAATAAATCAAATGAGCCTGTTTCATTATATAACATAACAAACCCGATAAGCATTATTAAAGCACCGAAAACTGTTATTAAAAAAGCTTTGTCAGCCCGTAGGACGTGAATTCTCTCCCTGAAAAATCCTATTAACCGCCAGCATGCTATTGTAGTAATCTCCCAGAACAAGAACAAGAAAATCAAATTACCTGAAAAAACAAGCCCCATCATTGAGCCGAGAAACAGAACAACCATCAGATAATATTCATTCTGATTTTTATAATGGCTTATATAACCGAATGAGTAAAGAACTATTACTGCACCGATTAACGATGATGCAATCGCCATGAAAACAGCAAGCATATCGGCATGAAGTATAAAACTCATACCTAATAATAAAGGATAATTTATTGTAATGATTTCACCGGACGCAACTTTCGGTAAAAGTATCGCTGAAAATATTAAGGAAACTAAAACAAAAACTAAGGCAAGTATGTTTCTTATCTTTTGAGAGAAGTTACCGGCAAGCGGTAAGATAAATGAACCCAACACCGGAACAAAAACAATACAAAAAAGTAAAAACTCGTTTTTCATAATTACTTTAGAGAGTATCTAACCAGTTAGTTTGCTTTGTGGGAATTTAAAAAAATTTGTAAAAACAAATATTCTGTTAAAGAAGTTTTACATTTAACTAAAAAACATAATGTTTGTCAAGTAAATTATTAATGGATGATATTTTTTTAGGAAACCGAAAGTTTTTATTTTTTCTTGACATTACTTTTTTTAACTTTCAATAGTTTTTTAAATTCTGCGGTCTTTTGCAATTCGCTGAATTCGGCTGTTTTCTTTGCCGTTTCAACATATGTTGTGTCCAAAGAAATGGCTTTACCAAGTTGTGCAATCGCGTTTGCTGAATCTTTATTAGTTGCATATATTTGTGCAAGCTTAAAACATACTCTTGCTGAATTGGGATTTATTTCCGATGCAATAATATATGCCTTAACCGAACTATCGTTTAAATTTTTCTTTTTGTATAGTAGCCCAAGCCATTCATATGCTTCTGCAAAATTATTCTTTTTTACAAGCGCTTCTATAAAGTGCACAATTGCTTCTTCAGGTTCTTTTTCACTTTTACCAATACCCATTTCAAAATATTCAGTTGCAGTTTTTGGCAAAAGCGTTTTACCCATAAATGGAATTGCTTGTTTAGGTAACCCTGTTATTCCCAAACACCTGGCGATAGACAAATATGCTTCATCCGGTAATTTTGAACCTGCAACAATACCGGAAAATTCCATGAGCGCTTTATCATATTTTTTTTCTTTTTCATAACACATACCTAAATTAATTTTTGTGTCCCAATCCTGGGGCGATGCGGATTTGGCTTTTTCAAGATATACAATCGCTTCTCTATTACGGTTAAGATTGGCATATAATTTACCAAAACCAAGAAGAGCATCAAACATAGCCGGATTAATTTTCAATATCTTGATATACTCTGTCTCTGACTCGTTATACATTTTCATCATAGCGTATGATTCTGCCAATTTTACACGTACATTCATATTTTCAGGCTCAATCATAAGTGCAATCTTATAGTTTTTTATTGCTTCCTGGTAATTACCTGCACTTAGTTTTTTATCTGCACCGGCAGCGATAAATCCGGCTATCTTACCCTTATATATAAATCCGGCTATCGCAACAAAAATTAAAACCAGTAAAACATAGAAAACAGGATTAATTTTTCTTTTAACGCTTTTAGTTGTCATTGGAGGCAATATAACGGGTCTTTCATCTTCAGTTGATGCAGTTTTTTCAGACGCAATTCCGACTTTTGATTGTACACCTCTTGCAGATGACAGTTCTTTGGGAGTTAATAGAACGGTTTTTTCAGTGTTATCTGATGACGATTTTTTTTCAGGCACAATATCGGCTTTTGATTTCGCACCTCTTGCAGATAACAACTCAGCAGGAGTCAGCAAAACTGTTTTTTCTACAGATTCTTTCGGGGTTGCTTTGGGTTTTTCTTCAGGTGATAATATTTGTGTCTTTTCTACTTTAGCATCCGGAACCGGAGGCAACAATACTGTTTTCTCGGTATCCTCAGTTGAAGATACCTTTTTCTCTTCATTTTTTTCAGCCATTTTCTGCTCCTTAACATCTTTTAAATCAATTTTAGATGTTGTTTGCTTTGCATTTTGCAGTTTTGTTAATTTCTCTTTTTTACCGCATAAAGAAGCAAACTTGCATTCTTCAAAACAGAAATCTTTTTGTCCTTCCGCTCTTTTTTTATCGCATTTATCGTTATCTTCAGCAATATTTTTCAGCACCTCGGCAGTATTACCGTCAATTTCAGTAAATGAAATACCTGTATAATACTGGCTATTTTTATTTTCAAGACGAACTACTTTACCTTTTACATCAAACGACGGAATTCCGGACAATCCGATATGCAGTGAAAATATAAAGAACTTCGGCACAGGCTCACTTGTAATCATTCCTATGCCACCCGAAGAAATATCAACAATTTTACCTACAATCGGTCCCTGATAGAATGGTGGCGGAAAAAACACTTCAACCGGTTCAGCCATTCCTTCAATCAAAGAAAATCTTTTAAATTTACGTCTTTCCGATGCATTAGCCATAATAATATAAACAAGTTAGGCACGCCAAGACGTGCAACTACAAACATTGAAATTCCTATACACCGAGTTAGATTCCCGCTTTCGCGGGAATGACACACACGGAAAGATTGTCATTCCCGAGCGTCTTAATCGGGAATCTATAACATTGAAATTCTTATACATTAAGTTAAGCCCGCCACTGAACCGTTGGCGGGCAACTACCAAGTAGGTTTTAAACAAAAACAGTTGTAGTTTCACGCCCTTTGGCGTGATATCATTGAAATTCCTATACAACATGTTAATGCCGACTCCACCACTAATACTTTGGCCCTATCGGCAAGCAAGTCGGCAACTACATCAACATTGTAGTGGCAGAGCCTGACTACCGTTAGGCAGGCTTGCTCTGCCTAAATCTTTCAAATTCCGGTACAACAAATTAAGCATCCTACTTTTAAATTATTATATAACTTTTTAAGCTACTGTCAAGTTCATTTTTGGGAATTGTAAAATACACCAGACTGTTAAACAAGTTTAAAACACAAGTTGTTGTTCAAACATTATTTTCTTTTTCTGATTTTTCAGGCATAGGAAGCGAATGTAATTTCCTTTTAAGCAGGTTTTTATCAATAATTTTCGTTTTGTAAGTTGCGACTTTCACCGGAGAGATTGCTTTACTTATTGCTATCCGGACAACTTCATCATTTTTTGATTTACAAAGTACCAATCCTACGGACGGATTTTCATCTTTCAGTTTAGTCTTTTCATCAAGTGCTGTTAAATAGAACTGCATCTTACCGACATATTCCGGCTTAAAGTCGCCAATTTTCAACTCTACTGCAACTAAACATTTTAACACCCTGTGATAAAACAATAAATCTATTTTAAAATCCTGGTCACCAACGGTAATTTTATATTCTTCGCCAACAAAGGTAAAATATTTGCCAAATTCAAGAAAAAATTGCTTCAAATTTGAAACTATTGCTTTTTGTAAATTTTTCTCAGGAAAATTATCTTTCAACCCAAGAAAATCAAGCATATACTCATCTTTAAACAGTAGTGTTTTGTCTTTCTCTTTTGTGTGGGGAACAAGTTTATCTGTTTTACGGGAAAGCATATATCTTTCATATAAAGATGAATCTATTTGCCTTTCAAGTTCTCTGAAACTCCATTTCTCGTTTATGTAGGTTTTTATATAAAATTCTTTTTCTTCTATAGTTTTTGTCTGATGAAGTATTAGAACATTATGGGACCAAGGCAATTCTCTCAACAGTGTTGAGAGTTTTTCGTTATCTTTATATGTTTCGTAAATCTGTTTCATTCTCCAAAGATTCTTTGATGAGAAACCTCTTGTATCAGGAAATTCTTTTTGCAAGTCAGAAGCAACGGTTTCTATAATCCTTTCGCCCCACTTTGCCAATTCAACTTTTTCATAAATATTTTTACCCATACTAAGATATAATTCCACAAGTTGTCTGTTTACTGCCTGGTAGGCTTTTTGCCTTGCAGATATAATTTCTTGCTTTAGTTTAGTAAGAAATGATACATATTCAGTTTTAGTTATATTATTCATTTTCAAAAATCCTCTTGTTTTTGATTTTATAAAATGTTTCTAAATTCGAAGGTGGAGTTATAATCTATATTTTATTTTACATAATTTCCCTAAAAACACAATAAAAAAATCCCCATTGTGCAGCACATCTGCTGAAACAAAGACACAACATCAGCAGACTAAGAAGGGTCTGCGACTACAACTATGGAAGCAGGGTAAGACCCTGCGGCTACCTTTTTTATTTTTGGGTTGGATTAAAACATAAAAGTCTTCAAGGGAGTGGATTACTTTAAAATTTGGATATGTAACTGCCTTTGGGTTTATTTGGGTTTTTCTTTGCCTTTAATTTTAGTGATATCAAAGTCTCTATTATAAGAGGAAGACTTGGAAAAGGCTGCTTCTCATTAGTAAGAACGCTTATTGAGGCTGCCATAAATGAGAATTCTTTTAAATTACTGTCCTTATCCCGGGCAATCATATAACCCCTTTTAATATCTTCTTCATCGTAATGTTTAAGGATTAACTCGTCGAATTTCTTTGTTACTCGTTCACAAATAATATCTACTTTATCGGTAGTAGTTATAAAAATAAAATTATCTCCTCCGATATGTCCGATAAAATCACTTCGGCTGCCTAATTCATTTATTGCTTCCTTTAAAATATTTGCTGCAAACAAAATTACTTTGTCGCCGTCTTTAAAACCATAAAAATTATTATATGCTTTAAAATTATCTATATTTAAATAACAAAATGCAAAATTTATGTTATTATTTGAACGATTTTTTAATTCTTTCTCTATAAAAATGTTCCCGGGTAGTTTTGTTAACGGGTTATATCCCATTTCATTGCTCTGCCTTGCAAAAAGTTTCAATAATAATGCTTCTAATTCGCTTAAATTGAAAGGTTTTGTTAAAAACTCATCGGCACCGATTTCTATACCTTTCGTTATATCATCAGGAACAATAGTAGTAGCTGTATATAAAACTATCGGGACATTTGCCGTTCTGGGATTTGCTCTTATCTGGCAACATACTTCATAACCTGATAGTTTCGGCATCATTAAATCAAGAAAAACAAGGTCCGGCAATTCAAGCTCTAAGCTTTTTAATGCTAATTCCCCGGAAGAAGCTACTTTTACAGTATATCCATAAGTAGTAAACAGAAAATCAAGATATTCGAGTGTCGGCACATCATCATCAACAACAAGTATCCTTTTTTTCATAAATGAAAAAGCTCCTAAATGTGAAATAACGTTATAGGGTTATAGAGTTATAGGGTTATAGGGTTTTAGGGTTTTAGGGTTTAAACTCTACAAACTCTATAACTCTACAAACTCTACAAACTCTATAACTCTTTTATTTTATTTTCCTTTTAACATTTTAAAAGGGATTTTGTATACTTCACCGGTTCCCTCTGATGTAAGAAATAAGGTGTCGGCGGTCATACTCAATCCTGAAATTTTTCTGCCTGAAGCTACATTTGAACCAAAAGCGGGGATGTCATATATGGAAATCTGACTTATTTTTTTCTGTTTTTCATCTAAAAAATATCTATAAACTTTACCTGTATCAGCATCAGCGACAAAAATATTTTTACCTTTAACGTAAAGACCGACCGGGTTAGGGTTGGATAACGGGGCTGAAAATATTACCGTTAAATCCTTGTCCTTTTTATGCTTATATATCTTATCATCTTCTGAATCACAAGTCCACAAAAAATTTTTAGAATCGAATATGGCGGACGGGCTTGTTGCCGGAGCCGGAAAACTTCCCATAAGTTTCAGCGTGTACCTGTCAAACTGAAATATTTTCTTTGAAAATGCGTCACTAACCCATAAAGTATCCTTGCCGGAAGCAATACTGGAAGGGTGAATATCCTGAAGTTTATACGACTTAACAAGTGACAGCACATTATCAAGATTATGCTTATAAAGTGTCTGGGAAAACCAGTCACAAACCCATATTTCATTATCTGAAATCGTAATTCCCGAAGGATGAAGAGAAGGAATGGAATAATATGCAATAGTCGGCGGTACCGGTTTATAAAGGAAAAACCATACTGAAACAATTATAACTGTAGCTATCCCTGCAGGTAAATATTTCATTATTTTTTTTATATTGAATTGTTTCTTTATTTTCAGTTTTTCGTCGCGGTTATTAGATAAAAGTTTTGCAAGCGATTCTTTTGCATCAACATAATGTGAGTTTATATCCAAGGCAATCTTATATTCTTTTGCAGCATTACCAAAAAACCCCATTTTTTCATATGTTTTTGCTAAATCATAATGGATATTAGCATATTCAGGTGAGAATTTTAATGCTTTATCAAATTCATCGATAGCCATGGAGAACATACCTGCAGTATGATATGCTTTTGCAAGATAATAATGTGCATTAGTATTTCTTATTTTATCCACAACTTACCTCACTCCTACCTACCGTCAGGCAGGTTCGTTCGGAAAAAAACTTTGGATCTGTGAAGGGTCTCGTAAAACTGGCACTTATTTGAGAATAAGATACCTATGATGACATGTACTGTTTTTCAAGTTCTTTGCAGCTTAAGACATAAACAATATTCTTCCCCCGAAGAATTTTCCTCAAAATGAAGAGGATATCCATGCCCGTTCGCAAAAAAACTGTAATTTATGTACACCAACAACCGAGACCCTTCACTACGATGATAAACACGCCAAGAATCTACGACTACTACAAACATTGAAATTCCTGTACATTAAGTTAGGCCCGCCACTGAACCGTTGGCGGGCAGCTACAAACCAATTGATATTGTAGCCGCATAAATATTGAAATTCATAGACATTAAACTAGATGTCTTGGTTACGATATTGTTACGGGTATTACAACTTTTACAACAGTTCCTTCGCCTTCTATACTGTTAATATCTAAATGACTGTCATAAGTATCTAAAATTATACGGGCTTTTGTTGTACCAAATCCAAAACCAATCTTTTTCTTGGTCGAAAAAAACGGTCTTGTAACTTTTTCTATTAGATGCAGAGGAATACCGCGACCGGTATCTTTAAATTCTATAACAACATTTTTATCTGACACGTATGCTTTTATAGTGATTGAGCCACCGGAAGGCATTGCGTCAATAGAATTTTTCATTATTTCACTAAATACAGTTTTCAAATGTTCCTGAAAAACCGGTATATCGGGAATCCCTTCTGATATATCTTTTGATATTTCAATATTATTTTTTGATATAGGTCGCTTAAAATCCGGTAGCAACTCATCAATTGCAGTATCTATTTTAGATGTACCGCTTTCTTTTTTAAAAGGTTGTGAAAACCATGAAAGTTCCTCTGCCATTAGCGTCATCCATTCGGTATACTCAATAAGGTCATTAATAACCGCTTGGGCTTCTTTTTCTTTACAGATTTCAGTCAAAACCCTTACGTGACCGCTAACATGACCGACATCTTTTCTCAAAAATCTAACAAATTCGGAAATAAGAACCTGTATTTCAATATTCTTCTTTTTTTCGGTAAGATGAATGTTTTCAATAATTTCGTTTGCCAAATTTTGTTTTTCAAGGTCCTGTTTTTCTGCTGAAGATTTTTTCTCTTTTTTAAGTTGTTCAATATCTGCGACTTTTCCTGAAATGTTTTTTTCAAGTTCAGTAATTTTTGTCTGAAGTTCTTTTATAGTAACCTGATGTTCAAATATTTTATCTTTTTGTTCCTTTTTTTCAACATTATTGTTTTTCTTTTCGTCACTAAATTGCTTCTGCAATTCAGTAAATTTTGTTCTCCAGTAATCAGTTAATGATTTCATAATAACTCCAATGACGTCATAGGGTCATAGAGTCGTAGGGTCTTTGCGTCTTAGGGATTTACGACTCTACGGTTCTATGAATCCTAAACCTTAATCTTTGAATCTTTTAATCGCCCGCCGAAGAGACAACAGCAGCAGAGCAAGCTCTGCGACTACAACTACGACTAGTTCCGTATCGTTATGGTATTATCAATTGGCTTCCTACTATGGGTGTTCCTCTTTCTATTTTATTTTTATTGGCATTATAAATATCCTGCCATTTGTCAGAGGTACCGTAATATTTCTGAGAAATAGACGATAATGTATCACCTTTTTCAACAGTATGATACGTGACTTTTTTTACAGGAGGACGGTATTCGGACCTGCGTTTTTCAACCTCAAGCTGCTCTTTTTGTTTTTGAATCTCCTCTAACTGTGCCTTTGTCTTTTCCATATCTGACGATGTATTTGAAAGCTGCTCTGTTGTTGTATTTAAATTCTTCTGTAATTTCTCATTTTCTTTGGTTAATTTATCAATTTCAGTTTCCAAATCACTAGTATAGGGATCGTGGATCTCTTTACCAAATTCAAAAGTTATAGAAATGCGGTGGCTGCCTAAAATACTTTTTATCCCCACAATGGGCATTTGAAAAGCATAATCGATTTTTAATGGGTCGGGTAAATATGAAAAACCCAAAGAAATATTTATTAAATTCTTGCTGTAACTAGCTCCTTCTCTTATAAAAAAATCATTGGTGAAAATTAATTTTTCGCTCCCAAGGAAATATGTATAATTGTCTTTTTGTTTTTCTACATCAAAACATATTGTTGCAAAAGCAGGCCGGTAACTTATGCCTAACCGCATTTTTAACGGCAGAGGTAAAACTTCAGCAATACCAATATTCGGTTCATTAAGATTAAATGCAGAAAATCCGGCTGAAAACTTTTTTGTAAATTTCATAAACAAACCCACATCACCCGAAAAAGATGTCCGTGAATCTCTATTAAAAACAGGGTCAATTTCAGTGTAAGAATCACTACCATATTTTATTCTTAATGCTTTTAAATTAAATCCGAAAGAAACATTTTTTTTAATATCTTTAGCGTAACTTAATGTAGCAACGTTTTCGCTGTAAATTGATGAAAGCCTTAAATCAGTAACTGAAACTGCTATTGATTCGCGCCCTCTTATAGGATACAAATAACCGATAAAACCGTCCGAGATGTTGCTTTTGTCATCCAATCCTAAAAAAGGTCTGCCAAATGAGGTAATAAGTTCTTTATATCTTATCTGTGTAAGCCCGGCCGGATTATAAAAAACTGCCTGGATATCATCAGCAAGTCCGGTAAATGCATTACCCATACCATAAGGACGGGCACCCGAAGATATATTTTCAAATGCCGGGTATACAAACGAGCCGGTAAAAAAGATAAAGATAAATAATAATTTGTAAAAATAATTTTTATTCATAAATTTTCAGACCTATCAGCTAAGAATCTTATGATCCCCCTCATCCCTGCCTGCCGGTAGGCAGGTTTCATCTTCTCCCCTATGGGGAGAAGAAAGAGTTGAGGGGATGAATATGCCATTCTCACGGAAGTCAAGTTTCAGCAGAGATAACGCTCTGCAACTACAATTTAAGTTATGATACAACCTATTTCTCCTTATCTTGCGACTACTACTGTGCCGTTACAGATGTTTTTGCCATTTCTTACCTGATAGATATAGATACCGGGCAGTACAACTTTACCATTAAAATCCTTACCATCCCACACAAACCATGAAAAATCTTTTCGTGTCATCTCTGAAATCTTCCTGCCCGTAAAATCATAAACCTCAGCAATAACGTCTTCTTCTGACATTCCTGTAAATGTAAGATTTATTTCATCATTTATGCCGTCATTATTCGGAGTAAATATTTTCGTTGGGAATGAATATGCTAACTTTAAAGTAGAGGATTGGATACTGCTGGTATAAAATTTTCCGAGTTTTGTAGTTTTAACCGTTATACTGTTGCCCCTTTGACCGCCAAGAGCAACATATTCAATCCCGTTGTACCAGTAAACACAGTCGTCATCTGTTTCAAATGTAATTTTTACAGGTGCAGAAAATATAAAACTGGTAACTTCGGTCAAATCCGCAGATTTCAACGGTTTTATGTCATAGATTTTGCCTGATTTTGAAATTGATATAATTGTATTTTCAAGCGAACTTTGTACAGTTTGCGGAATTTCTATAATTAAATCCCTGCCGTTTGAAATAAAAATCTGTTTTGATTCATCGGGGTTCACGGCAATAGAATTCGCGCTTTCATTGCCAAAAACATCAATAGCGCGGATAATTGTCCAGTAACCGGTAACTGCCGGTGTTGATGTCTGTGTTGTATAACCGGCAAATGTCCCTGCTGTTCCTGCGTTTTTTATATCAGTAGAACGATATATTTTATATTTTGAAAAATCAGTACTTACGGTACCGTCTTCATCCAGCAAAACAGGGCTCCATGTAATTATATTATTCGTAATTTTTATATTTGCGGGGGATGACGGCAAAACAGGTTTTACATAAAAAGAAAATGTCTGGTTTGAAAAAACACTTGCCGGCACAAGATATTCGTCTGATGCTTCAACTTTCCAATAATATGTCGTGCTTTCAGTAAGATTTGAAGTAAGCGTATAACTGGTATCTGTCAACCCGGAAACAGTTAAATATGTGGAGAAATCAGAATAAGACGAATAGTAAATTTTATATTTTATTCTTCCGGGGGGATCAGGATCACTTGATGCTTGCCATAAAAAAGAGGGTTTTTTTAATACAATTTCGCTGTTCGGTGATAGTAAATCAAAACTTGTCGGAGGTAGATTAGATGTATTTATGTAAAACATTCTTGCTGCGGTATACGTTATTCCACCATCGGAATCTATCGCTTTTGCACGCCAGTAATATGTTGTATCATCAGCAAGCGCTTCAATGAATGTGTATGACGAGTAAACAAGATTGGATGGCGCCTGAACCATAAAATGAAAATCACTGAACTCTGAAATTTGAAGCCCATACGAGTTAATTCCCTGTCCATCAGGGTCAATTGTGTCCTCCCAGTCAAAAAACGGTTTTGTATTTGGTACA
Source organism: Elusimicrobiota bacterium (assembly GCA_028718185.1). NCBI lineage: Bacteria > Pseudomonadati > Elusimicrobiota > Elusimicrobiota bacterium. Next base: position 58,350 of record JAQUMH010000003.1, on the reverse strand, counting down.
AATGCTTTATCTGCAGGAGATATAAGATTAAAAGCAGCTGGCAAGGCATTAAAAGGTGTTCCTGATGGTTCAGGCGATGTCGTGTCTAATTCTGACCATCCCAAGATATTTTCATCTCTTGTTTTTATTGCAAAATAATAACTGACATCGTTTTCCAGTCCGGTTATCAGGTATTGCTGCATGACACCGGGTGATGTAGAAGTTGGAATCATAATTCTATACGGATATCCTGCCGAAACATTATCCCAATCGGTTTCAGTTGTAATTGGTGCTGTTTTTGAACATCTTATTTCAAAAATACCGCCTGATATATCATTTATATTTCCATCATCACCAGGTGCTGTCCATGCAAGAGATATCTTCTTATAACTTGCTGTAGCTGATAGATTACCTACCGGAGCAGGTGGTATAAGTCTTACATAACAGGAACTATTGGAGTTAATACCCGCTACATCCAGTGTTGAATTCCAAACACCGAAATTAGAATTTTCATCATAACCTTTAACCGCAAAATAAAGTCTTTTGCCAACATATGAAGTAAGTGCTGTTAATGTTATTGTCTGTTTCTCACCAGGACCTACAATATCTACACCTTCCCAATTATAAATATATTCTTTATGTCCTTCTTCAAGAAACCAGGGATCTGTTCTTATCGGAACCTCATCATATTTAATAAGATATCCGGTAATTTTCCCGGCAAGTTCATCATCACCCGGAGCTGTCCATATAAGTCTGACTTCCCCTTCATTATCGCCACCTAAAGCAATAAGATCTGATATGCCGGCGGGTAGAGCTAAATCAATAGAACGAAGAACAGAAGATAAGCAGGTAAGCAGACAAGTTAATAGCAAACTTAGTCTTAACCACTTAAATTTATAATTTTTTAAAAAATTTAGTTCTATCATATATGCTGTCAGGGTCGCAATCTGGTAATTTCTGAGGTTTTATATAACATGCTGAAAATGCATTGCCTTACCATAACGACGCACGCCAAGGGCGTGCTACTACAATTATTACATAATCTTATATAGGGGAATTAAGCCAATTCAGTATTTTCCCCAATACAGAATCTTTCTTTTTATCAGATTGCCCGGTTTCAACATCAACAGGTGATTCGGGATGCATGATAGTATCTCTGGAATCAAGAATTGCTTTTTGGAATGCCTGTGCATTCTTAAAAGTTTCAATTTCACTTTTCAATATTTCTATTTCTGATAAATTTTGTGCATTTGCATTCAGGAATGATTCCTCAATTACTTTCTTTTCCTGCTCGTATTTTTCAACGATAACGGTCATTTTCTCAGAAAATTCCGATTCCATTTTTTCTTTCTGTGAAATCAGTTTGTTTTCCACATTTTTTTGAAGCATTAAAATTTCTTCCTCTTTTCTCTTATTTTCTGCCTGTATTCCGGCAAGTTCTTTTTCAAATTGTTGTTTAACCAGTTTGATATTTTGAATGCTATCTTTTAGTTTATTCAGTTCCGTATCTTTTTCTTTTAGCATTGACTTATCTATTGAAGCATTTTGAAACATCATTTCTGTTTTTTCTTCTATCTCCTTTTCTGTATTTTTTAATTGAGTTTTAAGAGATTCCAACTGGCCATTTAAATTGCGTATTTCTCTTTCTTTTTCTTCCAACATTTTTTTATCTAACGAGTCCTTCTGATATGCAGATTTTACTTTCTCATCTACATTGTCTTCTGCATTTTGTAACCGCCTCTTTGTAGATTCCAACTGGTCGTTCAAACTGCTTATTTCTTTTTCTTCTAATATTTTTTTATCTAACATATTCTTCTGGTATGCTGATTTTATTTTCCCTTCCATATCTATTTCTGCATTTTGCAACTGCTTCTTAAGAGATTCCAACTGGTCATCTTTTATCACAATCATATTATCATATTTAAGTTTTTCCATATTAATACGCTCATCTAATACGCTTTGACTGAGTTTTAATTTAAGTTCCATCGCTTCCAGTTCTGCTTTTTTAAGATTAATTGTTTTTAATTCTTCAGCTGGAAATGTTGTCTTTTTTGTCAGTTCATCTACCCATTGTTGTTTTTCTTCAAACCATTTATTGCGGATATTTTCTGTTTCCATCTTAATGGTTGAAATTTCGTTTTCTTTACTTTTGATATAGTCTTGCATTTTTTCTTCATATTCTTTTGTTTTGGTAGAAATCTCTTTTGAAAATCTTGCACGTTCATTAACCAAATCTGCCGATACTTTCTCAATCATCGTCTTAAGATTATTCTCCGTCTTTGTCATTTCAGAAATACGGTTTTCGTACTGACTTTTAACCGACAAAATATCGTTTTCCTTAGCTGACATTAGCAATTTGTATTTTTCATTCTCTTCAGACCACCGCTTTTCCTTTGAACTAAGTTCGGAAGAAAGAGCTGCAACTTTTTCTTCCATATATGATTTTTCAGAATGAATTTTTTTGAGCCAGTTGTTATTCATTTCTTCAAGTTGTTTCGACATCCCCTGCTGCAGTAACGCTTTTTCTGATTCAATTTGCCTGATTTTGCCGTCATATTCATTTTTTGTCCCTTCATATTTTAATCGCCACTCATCATCTCTGACTCTTAAACTTTTTTCAAATTCTGACACCTTTTTTTCTATAGTAATCTGGTGGTTTTTCTCAAGTTCATTTTTAGAAGCACCTTCGGCTTCTAATTTTTTCTGGAATTCCTGTTTCTGTTTTTCAATTTCGGTTATTTGCCTTTCCTTCAATAAATCCATTTCCCTCAAGTGCTCTTTTTCAATAAAACTTAGCCGAGATTGGTATTCCTGCTCAATATTTTTTTTCTCATCAAGTGATACCGAAAGTCTTTTAGTATATTCGTTGGTTAAAACTTCTATTTCATTTCTAAATTTCATTTCCAGTTTCAGATTTTCATTCAACGCATCAGCAAGTCGTTTGTCAGAATCAGCACGAATGGCTGCCTCTTTTTTTTCAAAATCTGCATTAATACTGGAAATCTTTTCTTCCCTTTCTAAAAGCACTTCTTCGTAAAAATCTTTTTGTTTTCTTAGTTCCTCCTGAAGGGAGGTTTTGACTTCCAGCATTTCCTTGTCTTTTTCTGAAATTAGTTTTTCTAATCTCGTCCTTTCCTGTAATAACAGCTGGTTTTGCTGGTTAATATTTTCTTTTAACTGGTCAACGTTTTGCTGGTGGATATTATTCAGTTCTGCAAGTTTATTATTGAAACCCATTTCAACTTTTTGTAATTGTAAATCTTTATCTTTAAGTTTATTTTCATATTCGACTTTTAAGCCATCCATTTTTGAACGCCATTCGTCATCCCGTTCACTTGTTTTTTCTACTGTCTGGCGGAATTCCCCTTCAAGCCGTTTCTTATCTTCAATATTTTGTGAAATTTGCTTTTCAAAATCAGCCTTTAACAAGTTTTCTCTTTCAGTAAATTGTTTATACAGCGAGCCGATTTCGTCTTCCTTATTTTTTAATTTTTCAGCTGAAATCTTCCTTTCTGCTTCTAATTGTGCATTGAGTGTTATTTTTTGACCCTCTACCACAGAATATTCTGTTTTCAGCTGGTTTAGTTTTTCTTCGTATTCTGATTTAGTTTTTGCAACTTCCATAAGTATATTGGCTTTAGCAGAAGACAGGTCATTCTCGAGTGAACCAAGAATTTTATTGTAATTATCTTTTACATTATCTAATTTTGATGTGATTAGATTTATTTCATTTTGTTTCTTTAAAATCTTATCATTAAAGTCGCTATTAAGATGATTTTTCTCGTGTTCTGCTTTTTTTAAAAGTGCCTCTTTTTCTGTTTGTAAAGCATCAAGTTTGCCTATTAGTTCCTTTTCCTTCTGGGACGATTTTATATAAATATCGGTAAGTTTATTTTCATATTGTTTTTGTAAGGCTACAAGCCTTTCCGATAAAGCTGCCCCTAAATTTATTTTAACTGCTTCTATTTCGCGTGATGCATTTTCCTGAACGCTTTTTAACTGCACGTCTTTCATAGCAGCTTCGAGTCGCACTGAAGTTGCTTCATCTTCTTTTGACTTAAGTGCCTGAAGAAATGTTTTTTCCCGTGCCTCCTCTAATTTATTTCCAAGTTCTTTTAATGACATTTCAAGTTTCAATTTCTCTTCACGGATTTCTGACTCTTTTTTTGTTCTTTCTTCTTCTTCTTTTAACTGGCGAACGGCAAATTCATCTAATGCTTCCTGTGAATCCTTTTGAAGGGAATTTATTTTTTCTTCCCAGAGATGTTTTTCTTTTTCATGTTTTTCTTTCACTTCTTCAAGCATTTTCGCCATATTCATATATGTCTGTTCCATCTCCTGAAATTTTTTCGAATAATCAACGGACGACGAGCTAGACGAAGGAGAAACATTCTGAGATGAGAAAGGTGCATTGGGAATCATAGGCGGCATACCCTGAGATGATGGTGGTAAATCCAGTGCAGACGGCATTGAATTGTTTTCCTGTGGAAATGGCGGGAACCCTCCTCCGAAAACATCTTTTTTTTCTTCGCTCATTTTAAAACCTCCCGTACGTGTTATAGGGTTATAGAGTTATAGGGTTTTAGGGTTTTAGGGTTAAGAATTTGAATCAATAAACTCTAAAACCCTACGAACTCTAAAACTCTATAACGCTAAGAGCTCTACTCTCCTATTTTGCTGCTGCTCTTTTCTGTTTTTCTCCCTGGAGCCAGTCACGGAGTTGCGTGTTTGACGGGTTTGCTGATAATGATTTCTCGTATGCTTTTATAGCGTCGTCAATTCTTCCCTTTGAGTAGAGACAGCTCCCGAGATATTGCCAAGCCTGCCAAAAATTCTGATTATATTCAACCGAACGCTGGAAATAATGTATTGCATCGTCGATTTTACCGGAAGAATATGAAGTAATACCGGCATTGTAGTATTCAATTGCTCTTTGAGGCGACTCGGTAGTTTTTTGAGATTGTTGGGACTGCTGTGATTGTTGTGATTGCTGTGGCTGTACTGTTCTATATTCTTCACCAATATTCAGTTTCTGAAGACGACCTTCAACCTCAACTCCTTGTTTCTCTGATTCATCATCTTGTCTTAAAACAATTTTCTTATCTTTTTCCATTTTTTTAACTGTTTTTTCTATTTCACGCTGGACCTCACCGATTTGCTGCTGGCTGTATGGTTTACCAAAATCCATTTCTTCTTTCAGTAAAACTCTACCACCTTCGGACATATTTGCCAGAACTTTTTGCATAACCGCTTCAACACCGGTACCTTTTAAGGCAATTGCTATCTGATCAGTTTTTATTTCCCTTAAAATAAACTGAACTGTCTGGTCGGGCAGTTTTGCCAAATCTTCAAACATGAAAATACTTTCACGAACTTTTCTTGCAAGTCTTGGTGACTGTTTTTCAAGGGTATCCGACATTTCTTTCCTGACCTTGTTATCAACTTGTTCAATAATCTTTATGAAGACATCTATACCACCGACAAGAAAATCAATTTTGCCCTTAATCTTTTCATGGATTTTATATACATCTTCCTCAGAACTGAGTTTCACATTTGCAATACATATTGCCGTCTGAAGCTGTAAATCAGAAGAAAGCGATGCAACTACATCCGCAGACAGTTCAGGTTCAAGATAGGTAACAATCAACGCAATCACTTCCGGAGGCTCTTCCTGTATAAGATAAATAAGATTTTTTAGGTTATCTTTCGTAATAAATGCAAATGGTTTTTCTTTCTTTTTCACTTTCTTATCCTCCTTTTCCATTAATTCTGTTATTGATTCACCGCCAACACCACCTGCATCTGCAACTCCACCCGCGCCGCCTGCAACACCACCGCCTGCACCGCCACCCGCAGTTCCACTTGTTTCACCTTTTGATTCAGTCTTTGAAAAAACGGTGAAATCACCGCCACTTTTACCTTCTCTAATTGCTGAGGCAAACGATAAAAGTACACTCTGAAGCGGTCCCATTAAAACAATAAGAAATATTACTCCTAAAATAAGCGGGACTAAAACAGTTGGTTTAATAAAAGGTGCCCAAAAAGCTTCTGACGAAAATGGTGCTTCTTTTATTTCAAGTACAAGCTTATCCGCACCTATGTCAGAACTAATCGATTGCTTAATTGCTTCCTTAATAATAGTCTTTTTGGCTTCCTGAACACCTTTGTCAATAAGAATTGTAACTTTTAATAACTTAAGTATGGTCGGAATAACAGTTTGTTCAATACTCTGACTTAACCCTGCTGATTTTTCTGAACCGGGAGAAGCTTGCTGAACAGGTGCTGCGCTGTCTTCATCAAATCCCGGAAGAACCTGCGGCTTGGATTTTAACCCGGAAAAAGGATTCGTTTGACTGGCATTTCCCTCTCTCTGATTTTTCTGAGATGTTGCTTTAACAATCTGTAATTCTGCTGAAACAAAAACAACTGATTTTCCGGAACCGACAATTTTTTCTACAATATCTATAATCCTTTTCTCATATTCTTTTTCAATCTTCATTTTTTCCTGCAGAAGTGAGGAATATTCGGTTTCAGCATAAATTATAGCGGTAAAATGGTATAGTAGTAAAACAACAAATAAAACCCACTCTACCGCCTGATTACTTAATAGCTTAACTACTTTTCTCATTTTTGTTCTCCTTCTCCTCCGAACATTCTTAAAATATCCAGAACATCTTTATCAGTAGGATCAATTTCAAGTACTTTTTTCCAGGTTGCAATCGCTTTATCTTTAAGACCCATCTGGTAATAACAGGAACCCATTCTCTTTAATGCTAATAAATTCTTTGAGTCAATAATAAGGATTTCCTGACATTCATTGATAGCAGCATCATATTGTTTCTTTGAGAAATATTCTCTTGCTTTTTCCTGTTTTTGTTCAATTAAACTGAGTGCCGGAGCTGATGTGGATTTAATACCTGAAATCGGCGTAAGTGTCTGCCCTGCTTCTTTTTCAACTTCGTTTAATAAACGTCTTAAATTTTCATTCTGTGGCTGTAAAGAATATGCATGTCTCATTGCCATAATCGCGTTATTTATATCATTTTCAATATAATAAGCAATACCTGTCCTGGTTGCTTCTGCTTCTACGGAAGTTCCTTTTTCAGCATTTATCCAAGTTGAAACAACCTGGATTCTCGGAATCGCTCTTGAAAGGTCTTCATTTGTCGGGTCAATACTATACGCTTTTGAAAGACGATCCATAGAAACAAGATATTCTCCGACTTTATATGCTTCCATTCCTTCTTTGAAATATTTTGCCATTTCTTCAAATTTGCCGGTCCTGGAAGATTTACCAAATTTCCAGCTTGCAGAGACTCTTGTAGAAGCCCCTAATTCATGAAACGCCATTGCTAAATCAAGAGAATAATCTTTATATCTTCCGCCCATACCTGCTGTTGTTTCTCTTATTCCGGTATCACCGACATCAAATCCGAATCTTGCAGCGATATAATCCATTGCCCAATATTCGGTTCCAATATGATAATTTATGTTAGATTTCATACCCTTTTCAACATCAAGCGCAACTATTAATTTATCTTTTAACGCCCTGTAAGCAGCACCTAATTTCAAAACAATCGGGAAATCATCATCAGTATCACCTAACTTTAGCGATATCATATTCTGTATATTTATTGCAAGTTTTAGTTTCGGATAAACATCTTTCATCATAATAGCTACGTCAGATGTTATAAACGCAACCGTGTAAACATCAATTACATGAGAAACATACTTTGCATTAGCACCAAACGCAAGTTTTTTGGAGAGGTCTTTGGCAAATGAACCGGTTATTGCCGTCTGCGTGTCATCAAATGTTCCTAAAACTTTAAAATCAACAACATCATTTTGAGCATTTCTTTCAATTGAAACTTTTTCAAACTTAGAAGATGTAAGGGATACGAGTGAAACACCGAAGACTCCTGATTTTGTTGTCGGATGAACATACGAAATAAAACTATAAGTCGTGTCATACCACAACTTAGCGTAAAGTCCGGTAAATTCCTTACGCTCAATTTGAGTTAACCCTGCAGGGTTCCAATATGTAGCAGTTGCATCATCTGAAATCGCTAAAAACGCTTTACCCATAGCAAGCGCCCTTGCACCGGCACCCCAGGAAAGGAACTGACCTACCTGACCGCCGGAAGAGGCAGCGTAGAGACTGTCCGAGGTCCGAAGTCCGAGGTCCAAGGTCAATACTAAAACAAAAAATATAAATATAAGCCGTTGACCCAGGACATTGGACCTCGGACATTGGACTGTATTTAATATCTGGTAATTGATTTTTTTCATAGCTGCCTCTATTGCTTAATTACCTTTACAACAAAAAACCGAGCTAACGGGGATACCGAAACTCGGATTAGTTATAACCTAAACAGACAACTTATCACTGCCATCTAATGCACGGCAGTAATATCTGTTTAAAAATTGTATCTAATTTCGGTAACCCGGCATCCCGCCCGACGCGGGATTATGGCTTTGCGTCTGCCGATTTTAATCGGCATTTGCCTTTATCGCTTACACTATATTTATAAAGTATTTTTCACGTTTTGTCAAGTACTTTTTTCAATATTTTCAAGTTTTTTCAAAAATGCATCTATTTTATGCCATTAAAACCCCTAAGTTATAAATTAAGCACTTGCTTCAAATAGCGTTTTTTATGCTTCTACGGGACTTGTAATGTGCTGTCGGAATCATAATTCTTAACGTTTTATTGCCTATGACGTTACAATTCTAAAACTATATTAACTCAATGACTCTACAAACTCGACAACTCTTTATTAATTCTTTACAAAAGCAGAGCGGAGTTTATCACGCATATTTGTTGTGCGGGACTCTGCGGCTACTTTAACTTTGGACTTCGGACATCGGACGCTTCTTACATCTATCTTTACTTCTCTATTTACAATATACCTCAAACTCCCATAATGAATATCCCCATTCTGTAGCTCTCTCAGTCCCATACATACGCACATATCTGCCACTTCCGCTTAATGGTATTTCTTCTGTACCACCCATACCGTCTGTCTTTGTATATATTGTTTTCCAGTCAGTATCATTATTTGATACTTGTATTTCGTAGTACTTAGCATAGGCAGGATCCCAGCTCAAAACTACTTTTTTAATATCATAAATACCACCAAGGTCTACTCGTATCCATTGCGGGTCACTATATGCTGATGACCATCGCGTTGATGTATCACCATCTACTGCGTTACTCGCCACATTGCCAGTTCCGTCTTCTGTTGAGTATACTGTAACCGGTTTCCCTTTAGCAATATTACCGGTAATACTAGCTTGTTTTTTAGTAGCAGTTTTAACCGGTTTTTCTTCTGCACCAGCATCGCTTTGTGCACCTTCGTATTTTAAAATTATATAATCAAAATTACCTACAGCCGCTTCAACCATAGTACCATTAGTATCCATAACTAACTTCATTATATGTTTTCCGGCACTTAAACTTACCCCTGTCTTTGTTATGGTTTGCCAAGTTTGCCAACCACCTGTATCAGGCACCGTTATTGGTCCTGTTTTATCTACATCATCTAACTCTATGTGAAAAACCCCACCCTTACCGCCTGCTCCTGCTTGCACTTGCATTGTATATGTTCCCGCTGTCTTTATATCTACTGTATATTTTAACCATTCACCTGCAAAAGCCCAGCCGACATCATAACCGCCGGCAGTAGTATTAGCTTCAACATCTACTCCTTCATCAGTACGATATTGATCTCCAAGATTTCTTGCTTCTTTATCGTGATATCCCACGCCTTCCCCGCCCTTATCAAAATCTTCTGCTTCAATCTTTATATCCTGGACAGAAGATTTATTTTTAGCAGCAGTTTTACCTGCCTTATCGTCACTTTTCTTAGTAGTAGTAACTTTTTTACTGATAACTTTCTTCTTCGCCTCAACTTGCCCTGTGCAAGTCAAACAAATCCCAAACACTAATCCCAAAACTATCCAGTTCCTCATCTTAAACTACCTCCTCGTCGTAGAGTTATAGCGTTTATAGAGTTTTAGAGTTTAAACCCTAAAACCCTATAACTCTATAACCCCATAACCTTATTAACTCTATAACAATTCTCTTACTTTATCAGTCCTATTTTCCCTGTCTTCTTGTTACCGGCAGCGTCTTGTATCTGGTATATATACACTCCTTTACCTACTTTGTCACCATTATCATTCTTGCCATCCCACTCGAGCCAACCAAGGTTACCAAAATCTGTCTCTTTGAGTTCACGGACGAGCTCACCTGTTACGCTATACAATTTTATTATACTATTTATCGGCAGATTTATCAACTTTAATTTACCCAATACCGCTGTTGCGGGATTATATGGGTTAGGGTAAACTTTAACATTACTCATATCTGAAGATACATAGCTACCCAATACGCGATATGTTGAGAAATGTTTGACGGTTGCGGTTATTGTGTTGTTTGATTTGTCTACTGCCTGAACTCCTGTTACCAATTCCCACTCTGTCCCTGTCCAGTAGTAGATTCTAAGTCCATCTTCGTTTAATATCCCTATATCTGCCGTTGTGTATGGTATTGTTATGTTTACTGCTCTTGTGAATATCTGGTTCTCCAATACCGGAGCATTATTGTTAAATGTTAATTCGCCAAAATCATAACATATCGGATTAACTGTGTTAACATATTTCATTGTGTTCTTTACTTCCGGTGATGCACTTGTCTTTATTGAAGCAAGATACTTGTTTGCTGACAAGACTCCAGTAGGTATTAATATCTTTAACCCGTTGGCGCCACGTATTGTTCCACCTTGATATCCTACTAACTTTGCTATATACATATCATTGAAGCTTATTACTACCGGCGCTGTCGTGTCACCACTTAATTCTACTGTGTTTATATCACTACGGAACGGGATAGCGACTTCCTTCTCACCTGCATCTGTTGTGACTAATGTCGAATCTGTTGTATCCAGTTCTGTACCCTTGCTGTTTTTCGTTGTAAGAGTTAAAGTTCCGGTATAGTCAGTTGCTATACTGTTCTCATCTACATTATATACCTGAACCTTGAATTTCAAACTCGCAGCTGCTGATGCTCCTACCTTTGTTGTTGTTGTTCCGTCATCGTAGTAATAGGTATATATCTTGTGCTTAAGGTTATATGTCTTAAAACTATACTGCGATGATGTTGCAAGATTATTAGATGAGTCTCGGCTATAGACCCTGTAATAATAAATCTTTCCTTTCTGTAACCCGTTAATGGAGACACTGTGTAATCTGGTTGGTGTCGCATCTAACGTAGTTGTGGTGCCCAACGCCGTTGTAGTTCCATACGCTACCTGTGTGTCGGAATTTTCATCGGTATTCCAGGTTATTACTGCCGTGTTGATTGATACTCCGGCTGATACATTGCTTATCACCGGCGGATTAGGGTCATTAAGAATTGTTGTAAAACTGTAATCACTGCTTGTTGTTGTATTGCCGTTCATATCTACGGACACCATCCTGTAATGATAGCCTGTGCTCTCAGTAAGACCAGTTAGAGTAACACTGTGTGAGTATACTCCATTAGCATCAGTTACCGGAGTTGCACTGCCATAACTTGTTGTTAAACCATACTCTACCTTACTGTTCGCAAGCTCATTTGTCGTCCATGTTATCACTGTTCCACTGCCGGATATGTTTGCCGGTGTTACAGCACTTACTACCGGCGGGGTTGTATCCGCAGTTAGTCTTACTATTTTGATGCAATCAAAATTACCATTATTAGATACACTACCGCTTTCCATAACTAACTTCATTATCTGGTTGCCTGCAGCAAGCGTTACAGAATCTGCAACTGTTACATCTGTAAAAGTCGTCCATCCACCGGTATTAGGTACGGTTACTGATGGTGTTACAAGACTTGTTGCACCGTGTGGACCAAATTCAAGGTGGAATGGATTTGCTGTGCCTAATATGCCTGCGCTTACTATTATTTTGTAGTTGCCACTCTCATTTACGTTTATACTGTATTCTAACCACTCACCAGGTTCTACATATCCGATATCGTAACCATTACTGGCTCCAACGACTGCCTCTATATCCACTGCTTCACTTGTTCTGTATGCTCCACCTTGATTACCGGGGGTTGTATCATAATATGTCTCACCATCAGACAGACCAGTAGTTGCCTCATCATAATTTTCTACTTCTATTGTTGTTGTTCCTATTCCTATATGCCATGGAGTACCTGACGGAATGTTTCCATATGACTGCTGCGGTGAAACGCTTGTTACTATATATGCCACGCTATTTACTGAACTATCGGTCATAGTATCTTTGAACGCACGGGCTTTTACTGTTGCACTTGCAGTTAATGTAAAAGGTGCGGAATATAGTGTTGACGATGATGTCGGGTCTGTTCCATCCGTTGTATATCTTTTTGTTGCTCCATTGGTTGCACAATCAATTGTTACAGTAACAGAACCTGAATATGTCCCTGCTCCAGGGGTTATTGTCGGTATTGAAACTACATTAGGTGTATCTGCACCTATTTTTATTAAGGAAATATAATTAAAATCACCATTGCCAATTGCTGTACTATTCTCCATAACTAACTTCATTATCTGGTTACCTGCGGTAAGCACAACATTGGATGTAATTTCTACATCAGCCCATGTATCGTAACTGCCTGTTGGCGGTATGCTTACTGATGGTGTTGTCCTATATGGTGCTGAATTATGTGTACCAAATTCAAGATGCATAAGACCGCCATCGTTTTTATCCCCATTGGCACCCCTTAGTATTATTTTGTATTCACCACCTTGATTAACATTTACACTGTATTCCAACCATTCGCCAGGTTTTGTCCAGCCTACCTGATATCCGGCACCTGTATCAATACATGCCCGGACATCTACATCATCTGTTCTGTATTCATTACCACTATTGCCGACTGTTGTATCAAAATATGTCTCACCGGAGGCAGAACCGCTTGTTACCATATCGTAATCTTCTGCCTGTATTGTTGTCGTTCCTGAATCTATCAACCAAGCAACACCTGTAGGATATGCCTGCTGCGGTGAAGCGGAACCGTTGGTTATTATTACTATTTGCGCTGCTGTTATCGCTGTCGCTCCGCTATTATCAGTCGCTGTCGCGGTTATACTGTAAGTCCCGGCAGGCACAGGGTTCCATGTATAACTATATGGAGAACTGGTGTCTGTTCCAATTAAAGTGGTACCATTGAAAAATTCTACTTTGCTTACTGTTCCGTCACTGTCGGATGCTGTCGCGTCTATCCGGACCGTCGCAGGCGGATTACTACCATTTGTTATCGCTATTGTGCTTATGCTTATTGTCGGCGGTTGTGATGTTAAATTCTTATCAGCTAATATCTCACTGCCGGTTAGCGCTATATTATATATCTTAACTCCATCCATAGCTCCATTGAAAGTTTCTGTTCCTCCGCCATTAGCACCTAACCTTAACGCGGTACCAAGTGCCGCTATATTACCGGTTTGTGCAGAACTGTTACTTTCTACGCCATCTACATATATCTTCATTGTAGCGCCATTATATACAGCAGCCAAATGATACCAGGTACCAATACCTATGTTCTGGGTGGCTGCTACACTTACTCCTGTTCCGCCTATATCCAACCATAACCTTGGTGTTAATTCCGTTGCACTGGCACGTACACCATGCAAGGAATATGCAAAATACGGTGCAGTATGATTACCGTCTGCTGCCGGTTTCGCTATAAATATTTGATGTGCGTTAACATCCGTGGGGTCTATGGCGTCCACCCTAACCCAGGCTATTAATGTTAGCTGACTACCATTTATATCTAACGATGTTGAATTAGGGACGCTGACATAATCGTTTACTCCGTCAAATTTTAAACCGGTGCCTACCTCACCGGAAATCCAGCAAGTACTGGTATCCATACCGGTCAATGTTCCATTATTATTATTACCGGATGTATCACTCACTGTTGAACTGCCTGATGTGCCTTCCATGTCCCATTTACCGACAGGAAGAGTAGGCTGGCCTGTGTTTTTGACACTAATAGTAACCTGGGCACTGCCTGTTAAACCGATATTGTCTGTTACTACCGCTCTTATGTTAAAATCGCCTGATGGAACACTATTCCATGTGTAACTATACGGCGAACTGGTGTCTTCTCCAAGTTTTGTGGTGCCATTATAAAATTCTACTTTTGCAACGGAAACATCATCAACTGCCGTTGCTTCTATTAATATATTAGAACCTTGATCAAATTGCTGACCATTGGTTGGTTTTGTAATTGCTACTACAGGATTGCCACCGCCACCGCCAAAGGTATTGTTATTACGCAAGATATACATCAAACCGCCGGTCGTAGAAAAGAAATCGTCCCATGTAATACTTACTAAGTCTAAATCGCCATCGCCATCTAAATCAGATAAATATGCTGAGTTATGACTTTCTTTTCCTGATGATATTATATGTTGTGTAAAACTTGGTGTAGCACTACCGTCGTTTTCCCAGATAGCTGTCTCTTTTGCACCTTTATGCTCGCCGGTTACTACATCTATGTCGCCATCAAAATCCATATCGGCTACATCCAGTGAGTTAGTTGACTGTTGCTTTACTATCGTTGTTGAGGTACCCCAGTTGGCTACTGTCTTTGGAGTAGCAGGACAATTAAACCAATATGTACGGCTTTCCGCACGAAGTGGATTTGTTCCATCCCATATCTCATCTGTCAGTATTATGTCAAGCCGTCCATCGTCGTTCAAATCTGCCAACTGGACACGGTCAGGTCCATCAGCACTTGTAACGTTATTTATCGGGGTCGCGTTGCCTACGGTATGCACTGTCCAATTCCCTTGTCCGGCAACACCGGGGTTTTCATACCATACTACTGTACTATTATTACCCAGCACTCCTGCTATATCTAAATCGCCATCTTTGTCTATATCGCCTACTGCGATTCCTTGATTGTTTGAACTATTGCTTACACTATTGCTTATCTGTGTAACAGGCCAATTGCCGTTTTGAGGACTTACTAACGGTATCTGGATGTAATACAATTTTCCGCTACTGGCTCCATCGCCTGAATAAGGCAAATCACCGGTACATACTATCTCTTCCCTGCCACCGGGAACTATTTGTGCCATCCTCATTCCCTGTGATTGTGAATGTAGAGTCGGCGGTATGACTGCTACCTTTGTAGCTGTCCAGTCGCCTGTCGTGTCTCCTGCACCTGTTTTTTCTAACCAGTATACACCGGGATTAGGAGTGTAAGCTGCAGTAAGTCCAAAACCTATTACATCAGGATATGCATCGCCATCTACATCAGTAACCAAACTGGCATCTACATTTACAGGAAACGTTGTTCTTGTCCATGTCCCGGTCATATCACCACCAGGGTTTTTGTAGCTGTACTTTCCTGATAATAAATCTTTGTAGCCGTCATTATTTAAATCAACTGCTGCTAAACCAAACCATTCAAACCAACCACCATAAAGTGCCCGGGTTACATCTAACTCTTTATATGTCCAATCCGTTAGACCTCTTTTCCCACCACCGGTCTGTATCCATACCGCTATTTCATTATCTTCATTACCAGGGTCGGAATAACTCTTCTGTAATATGTCAAGACGGCCATCACCATTTAAATCACCTATCGCATCTTCGTGGTTGTTTTGTCCTGTTGTAAGTATGGTTGCTGTAAATGTTGGGCTTGCTGCACCGTCATTCTTGTATACCGTCATTCTTGCAGCGGGATAGCTATTAGTCCCCACGCGGCTCATTTCTGCTATAAATATATCATTATCGCCATCTGTATCTAAATCACCTATTTTAAGACTATGTGCCTGCACTACATTGCTATCTATTATATGCTTTGTCCATGTGGTTGCGGCAGCATTTGTAGATTCATACCATGCTGCAAAACCGGTGAAATCACCGGCTGAAAAAGCTACTTCGGGTCTGCCGCCTTTTATTATTTGTCCAACCGCGCATTTACCTCTTACGGCGCTTTCAAGTGGTTCTATTGAATTAAATTGATATGTCGTTCCGCTTACATGTTTGAACCAACCGCCGCCGCCGACTATATCCACTTTGCCGTCTAAATCTATATCGGTAATTGCCATTCCTTCACATTCGGGTGCACTTGATTTTGTATATATTGTAGCAGGATTTGGCCATATTGTAGTACGGGTTTTTACATCTGCGGGTACGTCCCATAAATATAATCTTGTTACACCAGACGCATACACTCGTCCCCACGCTGCCAACTCTAAAGCACCATCACCGTCAAAATCACCTAAACAAGCATCATGCCAGGTTACTGACAATCCTGTGCTGTCGTCTTTTATTATGTGCTTAGTCCATCTGGTCGTTGTGACTACTGCTTGAGGACCCGGGTTCTCCCACCAATATCCACGGGGCTCATTATAATCTCCCATATTTACTATATCCATATCGCCATCATTGTCCATGTCTATAGGTTGACTAAAACACCCGAGTTTTAAAAGATCAGGGTCTATAGATTTTTGGTCCCAGTTATTACCATTTTTCTTGTACCACACTAATCCGGGAGCTACCCCTCTTTTCATTATTACAAAATCATTTAAGCCATCATTATCTATATCACAGATTAAACTATCTACATATTCAGAACCTGACGTGCCGGGTAAAGATAAATACCCGTCTTTACTTGAATATTTCGTAAAGCCAACCGGTGAGGCTGACGGTGTTATTGTATATACTGCTGTATTTTCATAACTGTCTTCACTACCTGACTTAACTGCGATTACTCTTAATGTGCCTGAAACAGATATTGTTGCTACCTGTGGAGAGGTGCCTGAAGTTCCGCTTGTTGATGGGTCACTTCCATTGGTTGTATATTTTATAGTTGCTCCACTTGTCCCACAGGTTATTATTACTAACTGTGTACCTGAATAAGAACCTGCCGGCAAACTAAATTGCGGTGTCGCCACTTTAACTGGACCTGAAGAACTACCGGGTGTTCCTATGGTTTCTGTCAAATCCCGCCATGATGATTCTATCGTGTTTTTGGTTGTTGTCAAATCACGGCTGTCGGCAAATCCTATTGTATAGTATGCAGGAACAACAGGATTTAAAGATGAATTTACACCAGTTCTGCCAAATCCGAATACTGTCATATTGTTTTCCATCTGGTAATATGAATCGTTTGATGAATCATCCTGATGGTTAATTAAATATATACTCCTGTTTATTGTCCCATCTGCAAAATATACCCATTCAGGTGCCGGGATATCGCCGTTTAATATATTGCTTGAAGGATATGACCCGCAAAGTTGCGGGCTTGTATCGTTTGACCTGTAGAAATAATCCTGGGTGCCGGTTACATCTAAATTTCCGCCAGGGGTGCCTTCATATAAAAACCAGTATGCACTGTTCTTTTTTGTTACTGTCATCCTTGCATATTTAGGAAATATTTCCCAGGTGCATGACCATAAACCATCAATACTATCTGTCTTATATTTAATCTTTATTGGTCCCTGATTTAATATACTGCTGCTGCTATTTACAAATCCAGGATGAAAATAAGAAGCGGGATATACCATGTTAGGTATTCCGCGATAATTACCCGCTGAACCGCCCGTAGCATGATAACCTAACCAGTCGTTGTTTTGAGTGTCGACCATACTGGAAAAACCACCGCCTTGCTTGTGATAATAATAGGTCGCATTTACTGTCTCTATTTTGTAACTTGACTGTCCCTCATCATCTACATTATCTGTTAAGGTTACCTGCTTTGTAAAATTAACTTTTGTTATTGTTGGATCTACATCAAAAAATATCCTGAAATATCTCGTTGCACTCGCATTTGTTGTGCCACTCATTATAAATGTTACTGTGCCTATTGCATTGTTTGAAGCATTATATGCAGAATCTTCGTCAAACTGGAATACTACATTGTCATTTATTACTGTTGTGCCTGTGCTGTCTGTCTCTCTTACTCTTAATGATTGGTCATTTAAACTGCCGCCAACTCCAAGGGCTGTAAGATACTGTGTAAAATTAACTGCTACTTCTACCGGTTTATCATACCTTGCATAACTGCCAACCGCCACATTTACCGGCACATAATATATAGGGTCACCTGTTGTAGCTGCTGTTATTGTAAAGTTTGCGGTTACTACGTTGCTGTCCAAACTACCTGATTTTGTTGCTATTGCTTTTAATGTAGTGTCACTGGATAATGTTATTGGACCGGAATATACATTACCGTTTGTTGAGGATGGGTCGCTGCCGTTGGTTGTATACTTTATTATTGCTCCACCCGTTGCGCAAGTTATACTTACTGTCTGGGCGCTGCTATATGTTCCACCGTTAGGATTTATTGCAGGGTCTGCCACCGATTGTATTCCACCGGTATTATATTGTACAAACAAAACAGGTCCCGGCCAGATTATTTCCGGTCCGTGAGTCCAAGAAGTATTACTCGGATGATAAGCGGTTACTCTAAATTCTTTGGTTCCAGCTGTTATCAAACTATTTGATACTGTTATGTTACTATAACCATATTCGTGATCCACTGCATTAGGAAAAGAAGTTGCTATCTCAGTGCCTGCTAATGTTACTGACTGAGTTAAACCACCTTCAGCACCATTCCATGTAACAACTGACATTCTGGCACCGGTAACCGTAGATGCGTTTGATGGGATTACAACATCGCAAAATTTCGAACTAGGACTAGCACCAGATGTTACAGAAAAACCTTGAGGTACATTGGACGGTTTATACATCTTAACAGAAGTGGTAGTGCGTGCAAGAGTTATACCTGCCACTTCGGGTGTCGCATAACACATTCCATCATTACCTACGATAACTGCCATAAACTTTACTGATGATGCCGCCTGGTCTGGAACCCATGATGTGTCCCATGTCTTTGAATATGGTGATGATATAGCTGTCCCTATGTGACCTAAAAACGCTCCATTACGTAATACATACCTATAATGCCATTGTGAATATATACCATTACCATCCTCGTCAAAATCATCATAATATCCTATAAAATCTACCCGGTTTATCCCTCCGGAATATGTATTTACCGTGGCTGATATTGTTGGATTATCATTTATTGTTGAACTGGCAGTCGGAGAGGTTATACTGCCTGTCGGATGGGTTTTACTAGCATCATAATATATTCTTAACTTTAATCCATAGTGTGCAAATTGTCCCCAGCCAAAGCTACCACATATCTGCGGACCGGCAGTAACATCTATTCTATTAGTTCCACTTACTAACTGATTAAGCGGTATAGCAACTGCAGGATATCTAAAATTAAGATAACACTCAGGACTTGATATATCTGTGTTTTCCGGTATCGGTATCCATGTATTATTATTTACCTTTATTTGTTTGCCGCTGGTTCCTATATGTCCACCCCACATCTCTACTACTAACTCTGCCCTCGTTGCTCCAACTAAATCAACACCGCTAAAATACTGTGCATTGTTTGGGAAATCTGTGGGGTCATTACATAAACCTGCTATAGGTGTATATGTTGCATTAGGATCTGTTACCCTGTACCATAGATTACTACAATTAGATCCCGGAGGTGATACCCAAACATATGTTTCTTTAAATATATCGCCCGGACCAATTGCCGACTGCGATACCACACTTAACCCTATCATTACAACTGCAAACATCATACAGCATCTGATAATCCTACCCATAACTTTACCTCCAATTTCCTGAAATTTATTGAAACTTATTGAAATTTGTTGAAATTTGTTGTTTTATTTCTATTAATTTCTATATATTTCTAATTTCTATTATTTATTTCCAAACCTTATTCCTAACGATATCCTGTGTGTGTCGCCTAAATCTTTTGTCGGGACAAATGCATAATCTATATTAAATGTTGAACTTTCGCCGGCTATCTTAAAACCGCCGCCTAATGTGTATGTCTCTTCATCATAACCTATCTTGTAACCTGCTCGGATTCCTATCATCTCGGCTATCACTAACTCTAAACCTATGTTCTCTCTTGTTGTCGCACTGTCTAATCCATAATTGACATCTGCTGCTACCGTCAAATTGTTCTCACCTTCAAATGCTGAGAGCTTCTTGCCTAATCCAGCTTTTATATTCCCGGGTAAATTATCACTGCCTACTTTACTGCCTATGTTCTGGACTGCTAAGCCTAATTGTAATCCGCCTTTTACAGGAACATACTCTACTCCTAAATCTATCCCAAATCCGGATGTGTTGTCTGTGTCTATCTTCTGGCTCGCCATCTTTAAACTGCCACCTACATTTATTGTTTCATCTACCTGTTTGCCATAACTTATCGCGCCACCTATATCTTTTGCACCAAAAGTACCTACGCTGCCTACCGTATCATATGCGCCATTGACATCTTCTAATGTTTTGTCTATATTGCCATAATTAAGGTACATTACTTGCAGGCCTATTGTGGAACTCTCATTTACTGGATGGCCTATCGCTAAATATTCGTAACTTATTCCTTCAAAATATGATAAATGCATAAATGATAATTCCGTTGCACTTACTGAACCTAATCCCGCAGGATTCCAGTATACGCTATTTACATCTTCTGCTACTGCTACCTGTGCGCCACCCATACCTTCCTGCTTGGCGCCTACTCCTACCTTTAAAAACTGCATTGCTGAACTGCCGACACCGGCTTGTACATTACTTGTACATATAGTACATACAACCATTACTGCTAACGTTACTGCACTTAACATCTTGCGCATATTAACCCCCTTGTTCTTCTTAATTTCGTCTATTACGTTTTTCATAAAAACTTTCCTTAAAATTGTGTAATGTGTGATGTGTGATGTGTCATGAAACTACCAAAATAAAAAGAAGTTCAATAGATATTTAGTTGGTTAATTTAGCGAATTAAGTTTATTCAACCTAATTTACTAATCAACTAATTCTCTAATTAACTTCTTTATTTTCGGTAACCTAGCTAGCTTGATAGTTTGGTCTTCGTAATTGTCTTATCTCTCTACCTTTACCTTTACTTTACGAAGAACCTATTTTTACTTAATTGTCGTTTATCGGCAACCTGTTGGCTTTCACTATCTTAGCCCTTGGTTTTGCGAACTCATCCCGATTTCTCGGGAGCAGCCTTTTCGGGTTAGTGCTCGGAGCTCGGACCCACTGGACCGAGCGAGTTAATGCTCGGAGTTCGGACCTACTGGACCGAACGAGAACATAACCCCGATGTTAATCGTGGGAACACAATCCCGCATTAAGCGGGGTAAAACAACATGTATTTCTTTTAGCTCCTTATTCAAATGTATAATGTTTTATTATTGAATACTCATGACTTGCTAATGGGTAATCATTACTTGCTCTTTACTATATATATAACATACTTTTGGGTTTTTGTCTTGGATTTACTTGTCAATAGGTAGGCAAATTTTGCTGTTCAATAATACTCCACCGTGGCATTTCCGCAAGAACACTTCTTTAACTTTTATTTAATGCTGTCGGGGCTTAGTGTTTAACTAAGTACTATTACTTTAGCGGACAAAAAACTCATCACCACACAACATCAGCACCGCGACTACACCGGACTACGGATTATTTTACCGTTAAATTTAATTGGCTTACACCGGCAAGATAATCATCTGCTACTGCATGAACTGTTATTATATGTTTGCCTTTTGAATAGCCGGCAGTGTTCCACAAGTACTCAGGGCTTGATGATATCTTGACAAGTTTGGTATCTATGAAATAACGATAAGAAACAACAAGTCT
Organism: Elusimicrobiota bacterium; assembly: GCA_028718185.1. NCBI lineage: Bacteria > Pseudomonadati > Elusimicrobiota > Elusimicrobiota bacterium. Next base: position 36,627 of record JAQUMH010000003.1, on the reverse strand, counting down.
GTCTGTCTCGGGATTTTTAGCAGAACTAACCGCAATCTTTACTGTCCCGTTTACTGATGTATTTTTTACCGGTGCAGTTATGGAAACAGACGGCGATAGTTTGAAGAAGTTATCATCCATTACCTTATCAAATTTTGCCCTTTCTTCTGTGTTTAATGAATAGAGTTTAAATATTCTTATACCAAGACCAGCCATTTGAGGTGATTCTGCCCTCAAGTATTTTATCCACAAATCAACATCCTCCGGAAGACCGACAAAGTCATTTTGACCGCTAAAAATAGCATTTGTTTTTCCTTCAAGTCCGTAGTACTTTACCCAATCAGTCCATTTTTTAATATATGTTCTGTAGTCCATGATTCCACGATAAATGTATATCTCAGGCTCATAAAGACTTAATACATCCGCTCCATTTGATATTGTTTCATCAATACCATCTCCATAAAAAGCAGCAGTTATGAAAAAATTTGGGTATTGTTTTTTAACCCGCCTGAGTGCATTAATAGATTCTTGTGCCCGTGAATCATAATCCCAGGCAGCATATTCGTCAATTTCTATACCATAATATCCTTCTTGTGCAGCCTTTAAGTAGTTTTCATACATACTCTCTTCGTTATTAAGCTTCCATGGACTTGGACTTTGGTCATTATCCCTTTCAGCATAACTATATGGTATAGGCAGTTTTCCTTTCGCTATCATTTCATCGTGCCATGCCTTACTAGCCCATAAATAACCATGAACGTTTGTGGTTTCGTGAGGTTGCTCACCATCACCGGCAAACCACGCGATTATATATGGCGTACTAATAGGTGCAAGATTAGGATTCGGGAATACTGCTCCTTCATGGAAAAACAACTTGTCGTTTGGCTGGATAAAAGAAATCTTGAAGTTAGTATCTGATGAATCACCTGGAATGCCATTTATATCTCGTACCCGTATCTTGCAAGTATTACTCGCTTTATTCGGGATTGTTATCGTCTCGCTGCCATCATTCGGTATATTTGACACTAATTTTATCCAGTTAGTTCCTCCATCTGTCGATAAATCTATATTAACATTGCCCACTATTCCCTGACTAGACCAAGCTATTATCTGTTGACTATTTGCTATCCAATTCTCACCGCCATTTGGAACTGTTACTGTTATACCCGGTTTTAATTGTCCTTCATTTATTATGTTTATGTAATTAAAATTGCCTGTTGCAATAGCACCGATAGTATCCATTGTTAACTTCATTATATGTTTTCCGGCACTTAAACGGACTCCTGTCTTCTTTATTGTTTGCCAAGTCTGCCAGCCACCTGTGTCAGGGACTGTCATTGAACCTGTCTTATTTATATCGTCAAATTCTATATGAAAAGTTCCTCCGGGACCACCACATGCTACTCGCACCTCTATTGTGTATGTTCCCGCTGTCTTTACATTTATTGTATATTTCAACCATTCTCCGGTCATAGCCCAGCCTACACTATATCCTCCGTTTGCATCACTGCAAGTTTCAACATCTACATCTTCTGTTGTACGGTATGCATTTCCTGCGTTACCTGTTGATGTATCGTAATATGATGTTTCAGCCCCGCCTTTATCATAATCTTCTAATTCTATCTTACCAGGTACCTGAAATGGTACTCCCTTATATGGGACAGATACACCTACGATTTTAGTAGTACCAGTAGGATTATTAGATACTTTTGACCAGTTTGGAACTTCATCCGGTGTTTTTATTGCAAAATAATATTTGGTTGAAGGTGAAAGCTCGGGAACAGTGAATGTCTCTTGTCTAAATGTTTCTTGTGCTGTTGGTGCACCTTCAGCTTTAGTTGCAGAATCCCAGTTGGCATCCGTTATCGGTGACAATGAGTATCTTATATCATATGGTATATATCTTGAAGCCAGACCTGTGTTACCATCGTCGCCGGGAGAAGTCCAAGTAAGCGTAACTGATTTTGCTGCTATGTTGGTTATTGCAAGATCTGTTATTTTGGCAGGTGGTGTTGTATCTGTAAGAGCAGGTGTTGTAGCGCTTGGTGATTTAGATAATGGTGACCAGTTAGTGACTTCGTCTCCTGCCCTGATTGCAAAGTAGTATTTGGTCGAAGGTGAAAGTCCAAAAACCATCAACGATTCCGCAGAACCCGCAGAATTTGGAATCATATCAAATTTAACTTTAGTAGCTGAGTTCCATGATGTTTCTGTCGTTATTGGAGCAGGCGAATACCTGATATCATATTTTGTTGCTTTGCCTGAATTACCATCATCACCAGTAGCACGCCATACAAGCGTGACTGTCTTGGAAGTCGGAAACGCAGTCACGAAATACATTATTTTACCAGGTGGTGTTGTGTCAGTTACACCTGACAAAATACTGATACTCACAAAAATGCATACTACAAAAATACTAAATATTTTTACTAGCTTTTTTCTGAACATTTAAATACCCCCCCAATGGAACAGTGTGATAGTGCGATGGTGCGATAGTGCGATAGTTAACTGTTTTTTCATTATGTTCTTGACATCGGACTTTGGACTAAGGACCTCGGACGCCTCTATAAATCTCAATCTTTAATATTATACCATCTATTTGATTATTTTGTTTATCTCTTTTTCTACGGCTGAATCTAGCGATTCTACTTTATGTTCACTTAGTATTTTATTTAATTTAAGATGTGCTCTATCACACATAGTTGTTGACCCTTCATTTGACCACTGTTGACGCTTATTCCGGTCAAATAATTCCGGATACCATATCCCGTCTTTAAAATGTTTTAACGTGTGGTCTTTATCCATAAAGTGTCCGCCCGGACCCACTTCATTTATTAAATCAATAGCTAAAGTATCCGAATTTATTTGAAAGTTTTTTAAGATTCTCTTAGTCATAGCAATTACCTCATTACAAATAACCAAAAAATCAAGAGAACCGCAAAGACCTGATTCAAGATAACCTACATCATGTATTAAATTTAGACCTGAAAGCGCCTCTAAAAGAAGTGAAGAAGTAGCCTCAGACACCGCTTGCTCATCTATCAATTTTGAATCTGAGCATCCTCCTGTTCCGAAAATAGGCAGATTATAACGGCGGGAAAGCTGAGCCATTATTGCACTACCCATATGCCATTCAGGAGCTCCGTAAGGTATGTTGCTTGTCCGCATATCAAAAGGAGTTATACAACCCCCGTATATAAAAGGTGCTCCCGGGGACCGCAGTTGGTGAATAACTAAACCGCCTAAAACTTCCGCATTTCCAAGAGCCAAAGAACCAGCCATTGTTACCGGTCCTGATGCCCCACTCATAACTGTAGGTACATATATAATTGGAATATGCCTATCAGCGCAAAAAATTAACCGTTCAAGAGCGTCTTCGTTATGTTGAAACGGTGAAACAAATTGTCCATACATTATCCAAAAGGGATTGTGTTTGAACTTATCTTCGCCACCGGTAATCGCACATGATATCTTATAAATCTTTTCCAAATTCTCTTTCCCTGAAAGTGAAGTTAAGATTAACGGCTTAGTAGTATTCTTAACCATGGTTAGAAATTGATGAATATCCTGTTCTTTAGGATCAACATCATTAGCTAAACCATAGGACATTATAAAATCTATATTTTCCAGATAATCACTTACTATTGAAGCATCTTTAACATCTTCTAATTTTGTCATACGGTGTTCTTTAGTTTTATTGTCAAGAGTGAATTCCAAATCTGAACCGGTACCGAAATAAACCCTATTGTCTTCAAGAAACATAACCCTATCGCCTTTCCGGCTAGCCAGGGTTACTTTTTCCGGAGCAGTAGACAAACATCTTTTTACTAATGCAGATGGAATTCTTACAAGCTGGTTATTTTCAACATAGGCACCGGCATTATAAAGAAGGTCGCAACACTCTCTATTATGAATCTTTAATCCGGTCCTCTCCAATAGTTCCAAACTGGCATAGTGAATTCCGTCAAGCTCTTTTGAATCTAAAAAATTAAGCACCGGCTGTCTTACATTAACACTGTACATATTCCATTTCCTCCTCTCTTAGAATTTTTACTCTACAAACGCTATAACCCAATAACTCTATAACACTCTTTTATTTTATTAATCATACTTATTTAATTAATCCTATTTTTCCAGTCTTTTTCTTACCAGTACCGTCTTCTATTTGATAAATATAAACTGCTTTACCGACTTTGTCACCATCGTCATTTTTACCATCCCACTCGAGCCAGCCAAGGTTACCAAAATCTATCTCTTTTAGTTCTCTCACTATCTCACCTGTCACACTATATAATTTCGCTATACTATTCATTGGTAAATTGATTATCTTCAATTTACCACTTACCGCTGTATCCGGATTATATGGATTAGGATAGATTTTTATATTGCTAAAATCAGTTATCGGTATTGATTCCAGCAACGCAAACTTACTTAAATGATTACTTTTGGCTATCACCTTATTATAACTTGAGTATACTGTTGACGGTAATGCTTCCCACCTCTTGTTATTTTCATCATACCAGCCTACTACTAACTTACTCTCATTATAACCAGCTATTGAACTGTCATCATAACTTATCGTTATCAGCATTTCTTTTGGCTGCAGGTTCTTGTCATTTACCATTTCTATTCCATAACCAACTACCTTCATTGTACGCCTATCACTCACAGGTACTTCTATCGCTTTCAACGTTAAATTAGCCGTAGTAGAAAACGCACCTATCGGTACCGTAACACTTATCTCGCTATCCACACTGCTATTCTCACTTATTGGCGTTACTGCCATCCCGCTTGATATCTGTATCTGCGGACTCACTATCTTTGTCACACTTAACGGCTTGCAAACATAATTCTGTTCCACCATATCATTGCTTAAGTTTGTGTAGGACATCTCATTGGGCCAGAATCGCCAATTAGAACTTACAGGTTTTATAATATAATTCCCACTCTCCAACCCAACAAACTCATAACTGCCTTCTTCTCCGGTAGTCAAATCGCTGTTTGATTTACCACTTAAATTCATTGTTACTCCGCTTATCCCGCTACTGCTCTTATATACTTGCACATTGCCTTTGATGCCGTATGTTATTACATTTACATCCGGTGCATCTATTGTTGCTGTAGGTAAACCTGTCGCTATTCCATCATTTATATCTTTTGCTTCAAAATAATAACTATAATCTTTATCTGTCTCTGCCAGTTGTTTTGTATAACTATATATGCGACCACTACTATATGAACTTGTGTCTGTTGTAGTCATTACAAACGGACTGCCTGCTATCTCGACTCCGCCTTTCTTGATGTGTATTTTAGGATACCCCGCTTTCGGCGCGTTATCATCTATATCGAAATATTTCACTCTATATACATAACTTGTAGTTATTATTCCTGTATCGGGATTTAATCCATCACCGGTATATCCTAACTCACCTGTCCAAATTAAGACCGGTGCTGTGTTAGCATTCGTTTTACCAGTAGGACTATTTAATATCCCTGACCAGTTAGGCACTTCATCGCCTACCTTCATAGCAAAATAATAATTTGTATTTGGACTTAATCCTTGCACAGTATAACTCTGTGTAGTTCCTGATACTAAAGGGGTTGGCTCATCATTACATTGTGTCGCACTTCCCCAATTATTTTCATTTATACTTACATTGGAATATCGGATATCGTATACACTTGCTGTTCCACTATTACCGTTGTCTCCTACTGAGGTCCAATTTAACACTATTGTTCCACCTGTCAGATTACCGGTTGTCAAATTGCCTACTGATGACGGCGGTAGCGCATCTAATATCTTTACTATACTTATGTTGTCAAAATTGCCACAGTCAGATGCCGTTCCATTATCCATTACTAATTTCATAACCTGTATGCCGCTAGTAAGCGATACACCTGTGAATGTGAATGTTGTCCATGAATACCATCCACCAGTATTATATATGGCGGTTGAATTAGTAACGACATATGGTGTGCCATGATGCGGTCCAAATTCAAGATGCACGGGTCCATGAACACCTGCACCGCCTGCTACTTTTAATGATATGTTATATTCTCCACTTTGCTGGACGTTTATGCTGTATTCAAGCCATTCTCCGGGTTTTGTCCAGCCGATATCGTATCCTCCCGGGAAAGTTTCTATGTCTACTCCATCTGCTGTCCTGTATACACCACCTTGATTAGCGGATTCTGTATCTTTGTATGCTTCTCCTTGACCCAAGCCAGCGGTCATCATATCAAAGTCCTCCACTTGTATTGTTGTCGGGGTAATTGTGTCGGATGATATTACCCAAGGAATTCCTGCAGGATATGCCTGCTGAACGCCGCCCCATATATATATTACTTTATCACCGGCTGTTGTGCCCGGTGTAGTGTCGTTCGGCCACATTGAGGCGGACTCAGCCAATCTAGGTAATGTAAATATCTGCACAGAATGATCGACAGAATTAGCCCATTTAAGTTGGTCAAAGAATGCCGGACTCCAGCATTTTGGACTGTCCCAACTTGGATACTGGGACGCACAACCGTCAATAAGGCCTGACCATGTCAAAAGTGTACCCGAAAAAATTTCAAGATTTGGAAACCTTGACTGCCATATTGTAATATTGTACATGTAATCGTTAAGAGTAGTGGCGGCATTTTGAATTCCATATGCGTTGAATAATTTGTTCGTATTGATATAGGCTGTATCAATTCCATTCGCCCAAACACCTTCCTTAGAATTGCTGGCACAATTAAACGACCATAAAAAGGTTTCAGGCTGGTCAGTAGGTCTATATTTGGAAATAATATTTTTGCACTTAGTAAAAAAATCGTTTGTAAATATACGCCATGAGGCACCACCATCAGTCTGTATAATATGAGCGTGCGGCTCTTCTAATTCTATACCGTCAAGTGTAGGATATCTTTGCAATATCCAATCCATGTCTGAAAGAAATTGGCCCTGTATAGAAGTATTGTTTTTAAAGGCTTCCCAATCGGCATCGGCATAATTGCTCATGTCCATCAAAAGAAATATTTTTATACCTTTTGTATGTGCATAAGTGATGCCGTCACCTATATAATCATGTTTCCCACCTTTAACACCGGATATATAGGTAGGAATTATTCCGGTTTGTAAGGCATCTGCACCATAGTATGCCGCATTATCAAGGCTGGAGCTTAGTTGAGACATATCATTCCAGAGATGTATAACTCCCCTTTTGAAACTCAATACCGCAGATAATGTCTTTGCAGTTATCATGCTTGTTAATACCAACAATGTTAATAATAAAAATAATTTAATAGGTTTAGTCATAAAATTGTCCGGGTAACAGAATTCAGTATTCAGCAAACAGGATTCAGAATTCAGAACTATCCCGTGAATAAAAAAAGAAGCTTATAGTTAACTAGATATCAGTTAATTAAGTTTTTTCAACCTAATTCGCTAATCTACTAATTCACTAATCTACTTCTTCTGTTTTCGATAACCTTGCTGGCTTGATAGTTTGGGTCTCGCCACAAGAGCGTAACCCGCTTGTGGTTCGTTGTCTTTATTTGTCTCTTATCGGCAACCTGTTGGCGTTATCTATCTTAGCCCTTGGTTTTGCGAACTCATCCCGCTTTCGCGGGAGCAGCCTTTTCGGATTCTATGCGCGGAATCCGGAGCAACTGCACCGGATGAGCACATGACCCCGCAGTATGCGGGGTAAACAACATAGAATATTTTGCTTTTAGCTTCTCTTGTGTCTATTGTGTAATGAAATTATCAATTGATTCATTGGCACCGTAAGACGGTGCGACTACGATATAGGACATTGAACTTCGCCCTCCACTGAATCTTTGGCGGGCAAGAAGTCGTTGGCAAGCAAGGACTTCGGACTATCTTGTTACTATACTTATAACACACTTTTGATTTTTTGTCTTGGATTTATTTGTTAATGGGTGCGCAAATCTTGCGGTATAGAGAGGGGATTGTGCTGGTAAGACGCTTAAAATTGCGATTAAAAGCGCTCAAATCTGAAAAACCTACTTCATATGCAATAGAAATAACTTTCTTACTATTGTCTGTTTCCAAAATACGCTTTGCCTCTATTACTCTTTTATTATCTACTAATTCCCTAAAACTTAATCCGGTAAATTTTTTAAACAACCGGCTTATATGATAAGAAGAATATCCCACTTGCTTTGATAAATCAGGAAGCGTTATGTGTTCTTTGAAGTGTTTGTCTATATAATCTAATACTTCGTCAATTATCGGATTATGTTCTTTAAGAGAACTGATATTTTTTTCCTTGTTAGACATACTTCTTTTTATTAGCACTAAAAACGTTGTAAGTAAAGATTTTATTACCTCACGGAAATTCTCTCCCTTCCTTTCCCACTCTTTCTCAAGCATATGTAAAATTAACTCTATATCGTCTGCTTCTTTTTCACTAAAACATATCTGATGCGGGAAGTTTTTATTACAATCGAAAATACTTTTTATAAAAGGCTGATGTGAAAGAGAATCCTTAAAAAAGGATTTTTTAAAATATAGAGTGGTCTTATTTACCCGAGAAGGATTTTTTCCTTTTATATAGGTATGAATATCCCGCCCATGAATAATAAATATTGATTTATCTTTAAAAGTATTTGATTTATCGTTAATAAAGTAAAAACCTTTACCGGAACGGATATATTGAAACTCCATAGCAAAGGGATGAAAATGATAATACTTACTACGCACAGCAAGATCAACTGTAGTGGCTATTGCAAAAGGAAAATCTTTTACTGAAAATGGAACAGGATACCAATCATTATCATTTACAGGCGAATTTTTATTCATATAAATATCCTCTACTTATCTTCTTACTATCTGTTATTATATAACATACTTTTGATATTTTCAAGATTAAAAAAATCGCTATTGCAATATTTTAATCTTTTTATATAATATTAGAAATCGTTGTTATTTTGTCAAAAACTTTTATATGAAACTAGATTACAGTTTGAAAGAAAAAAAAACCAATAAATTAATTTATGTAGGGTGTATTGATCCATACCCTGACCGTAAAATACAAAAACATTATCATCCATTCCATGAAATGGTAGTTCTTATTAAGGGCTCAATATGTGTTAAAATATCAAAAAAAGATATTCATGCAAGCCCCGGTGATGTCCTGCTTTATCCTGCAGGATTAAATCACAGAGAACGCCTTACCAGCACTACTCCTGCTGAAATTATTGTTTTTGCATGGAAAGAAAAACGAAAGCTTGAGGTTCCTATTTTAACCCACGATATAAGTAAAAGAATACGTCTTTTAGCTAAATGGGCATATGAAGAAAGAAAAACAAGTTCTCCTTACAAGAGCATATTGCAAGGTAAAATATTTGAAGTTATATTAGCTGAGTTAATAAAAAATTCTAAATCCAAAGAACCGCATACTATTATTGATAAGGTAAGAAGTTTTATGAAAGAACACTTAAAGGAACACTTGACATTAGAAAATTTAGCTAAGCATGCCGGTATGAGTAAATATCATTTTTTAAAAAAATATAAAAAACTTACGGGACAAACACCGATGGATGATTTAAGAATAATTCGTGTTGAAACTGCCAAAGATATGATATTTTCAACAGATTTGTCATTAAAAACAATTTCTAAGGGAGTAGGTTTTGCTAACGAACATCACCTTTCAAGAATATTTAGAAATCATTTTGGAACACCTCCAGGCCAGTTCCGTAAAAAGGCATCTTACCTTTAACAAAATGTAACTGACCCTTAACTTCAAGGGGCATTACTACGAACCGAGAACATCAGATAGTTAAAATTAAATTATTTTTTATTTGAAAGTTTTAAAATAGCTTCTGCTACCATTTTTTTCGCTTGATATATATCAGAAGGATTTGTAGAGTAATCAGTTGCACTTTTAGCAACCATGTTCATGCTTTCGGTAAGAACATCCTCTCCTTCTTTTGCAAGTTGTGTATTTCCATCTTTTTTATGCTTCTCAATTAACCGGCCTAACATATACAGATAACAATTGTCTTCTCTGCCGTCACGCAAGACTTCTTCCCGTATTGAACTTAAAATAGGATTGTTTTTATCCAGCGTGGGGTTGGGATAAACATAATTTCTTGTCAGAGTAGTTATCGGGAATGACTCTTCATTGGTTTTCCAAAAAGTCTTCACACCGTCCCGCTCACCATAGTCATATCCTCTAAATCCCTGGTCATAATTCCAAATAGCAAATAAATCAATATTATATTTATAAGCAAGCCAATAAATGTTTCTCTGTTCTATTAAAAGATGATGCATCATATAACCGGGAGCAACTAAAGTGGCACCCCAATACCAGCCTATTCTATCGCCTGCTTTTTTACGTGCTAGTAAAAAATTTGTTATCTCGCCTTCCCAAAGTCCCATATGAGCGGTCCATATACCGGCGTAGCCTATCATTTTATCAAGACATCCTAAAGCACGACCGGTAAAATCTGATTGAAAATTAGTAAATCCGGCATCTTTTATCTCTTGTTGTGATTGCTGCCACTTCTCAAGAATGCCTGTTTTTAGAAAGTCGGGTTCGTCCCATGTTACTAACATAAAATTATCCAACCAGCTTTTCTCTTTTAAATAATTATATAATTTTTTAAGTATTGCCTGGCGTTCCGGTCCCATGCGTTCATCATTGTTTTTAATACGAAGCGGTCCTGCAGGGTAAAAATACCGCATATCTATAAAAATCCAAAACTTATTCATCCCGAGTTGCATAAGTTCTTCTGTCTGCTTGTTAAAAGTATCATAAGGACCTTCGTATGGCGGACTCCACGCCAAATATGAATTTCCGCGATGAAGTTTAACCATGTGTTTTGCTATTATCTTTGCATATTCATAATCAGATATCCCTACGGCTTTGGCACCATTTCCATAATCTCCGCCCCAAGGAATTAGTCCTACAGGACATTCTTTCATTAAAACAAAATCCCATACTTTTAATGAAACCTTTACTTCTGTCCGTTTTCCATTTTTGGGAATAATAGAAACTGTCCCTGTATATGTTCCTGCTACCGTATCTTTCGGCACATATAAAGTAAGCCAAACTATATTATTTTTATCAGGATGTGCATCAAATACTTTGTCTAATCTTAACGGGTCAGAACGCAATCCGGTAACTTCATCTATCCCCTTAAGACGCCGTGCGTTTAGGAACGATTGTTTTTGTCCTTCACTCCAGTCACGAAAACCATACTTTGCTTCATCTATATTTATCCATGCCGCAGGATGATATTCAAAATTAGCCTTACTTATTTTAATTGGTGTATTATCCGGTAATTTACCGTTAAGGTCTGTAAATTCAATCTTTATACCTTTCAGGTCTTCTTTGCCTTTTGGTATTATAACTATTTGTGCTGGTTCATATTCGTCTTTCGCTGCATATAATTCCATGGATTTAGTTTTACCGGTAAATACTTTATCCCGGTATATACTTACCAATGAGTTTTCCACAAAAGCATCATACATTACTGCTGCCGTAGAAACATTTACCAAAAAACCAATAGCCACAGTTATTAATAATGCTACTCTCAAAAAACCTTTCCATTTCATAATCCATCCTCCATTTAATATAATGTTCTTACGTCCCCATGTTCTTATGCTCTTATGTTCTTAATCTTAATCTCAATATTAATCTTTATCTGACATTGAACTTTTGACCAAGGACTATTTGACTAATCCTATCTTCCCTGTCTTCTTTTTTCCGGCAGCGTCTTCTACCTGGTAGATATACACTCCTCTGCCTACTTTGTCACCATTACCATCTTTGCCATCCCACTCTATCCGACCAAGGTTACCATAATCGAGCTCTTTGAGCTCTCTAACTAATTCACCATCTACGCTATACAGTTTCATTATACTATTTATTGGAAGATTTATCACCTTTAATTTACCTTGAACTGCTGTAGTAAAATTATATGGATTCGGATACACCCGGACATTACTTAAATCAACAGATAAATAACTACCTAATATCCGGTATGTTGAAAAATGGTTTACTTTCGCTGTTACTGTTTTGTTTGTTTTATCTACTGTCTGCACTCCTGTTACTATCTCCCAATCTGAACCAGTCCAATAGTAGATTCTAAGTCCATCTTCCTTTAACGTACCTATATCCGCTGATGCATAAGGTATTGTTATGTTAACTGCTCTTGTAAAATTCTGGTTTAGCAGCATTGGAGTATTATTATTAAATGTTAACTCGCCAAAATCATAACATATGGGATTTACTGTGTTAACATATTTCATTGTATTATTTGCTGACGGCACTGCACTCGTTCGTATTGAGGCAAGATATTTGTTCGCGGACAGGACACCTGTAGGTATTATTATCTTTAATCCGTTAGCTCCCCGTATTGAACCACCCTGGTAGCCCACTAACTTTGCTATATACATATCACTGAACTTTATCAATATCGGCGCTGTTACGTCACCTGTAAGCTCTACTGTATTTATATTACTATTGAACGGGACACTGACCTCTTTCTCTCCTGCATCTGTCTCAATTAACGTCGTATCAACTGTATCCAATTCTTCGCCATTGCTGTTCTTTGTTTTAAGTGTTATGGTGCCAGTGTAATCCGTTGCTATGATGTTCTCACCTAAATCTAAATTATATACCTGTAACTTGAACTTCAAGCTCATAGATGGTGATGCACCTACCTTGGTCGCTACTGTGGTTGTTCCATCATCGTAGTAATAGGTATATATGCTTTGCCTTATGTTGTTAGATGTCTTAAAACTATACTGTGACGATGTTGCGAGGTTACCAGATGAGTCACGGCTGTAAATTCTGTAATAATAGGTCTTCCCTTTTTTCAAATTGCTAAGGGTAACGTTGTGGTTGGTTAAAAGTGCCGCATTTAATGTGGTTGTGCTCCCCATTGCAGTTGTTAGTCCATATGCTACCTGTGAATCTGATGGCTCATTTGTTGTCCAGATTATCACTGCTTCATTACCGGTTATGGTAGTTGGTGTTACTCCACTTATTACGGGTGATGTTGTATCGGCACTTACCGTTATAGTTACAACTGATGATGTTCCTGTTGCATTACCATTGTCTGTTGCTACTGTTGTTAAATTGTAACTAGCTGCTACTGTCGGTGTCCATGTTATGGTATATGGAGAAACGTTGTCTGTACCAATCAAAGTACTGCCTGCATAAAACTTTACATTGGCTATCGTTCCATCACTGTCATTCGCACTACCACTTATTGTTACTAAATCACCCGTGTTATACGTTGTTCCGTTTGTTGGTGCAGTTATACTTGCTGTAGGTGATGCATTAGCAGGATTTGTGACTGTTATAGTTACAACAGATGATGTTCCTGTTGCATTACCATTGTCTGTTGCTACTGCTGTTAAATTGTAACTTGATGCTACTGTCGGTGTCCATGTTATGGAATATGGTGAACTGGTGTCTGTTCCGAGTAATGTAGTACCGGCATAAAACTTTACATTGCTTATCGTTCCATCAGTGTCATTTGCAGTTCCACTTATAGTTACTAAAGTACCTGTGTTATATGTAGCTCCGTTTGTTGGTGCGGTTATGCTTGTTGTTGGCGGTCTATTCCCTCCTACCAAAGTACCATATATCTCAAACTCATATAACGAATATCCGTAAGGTCCTCTTGCTATACCATTCATACGGACATATCTTCCACTGCCACTTATTGATGGTATAATATCATCTGTTCCTCCCGTTCCTCCTGTCTTTGTAGCTATTGTTGTCCAGTCTGTATGATTGTCTGATACTTGTATCTGGTAATTTGCTCCATATGCTGCTTCCCATTTTAATATTACTTCTGTTATGTTATAGGTTGCTCCTAAATCTACATATATCCATTCTGTATCACTATACGGATATTGTGATGCCCATCGAGTTCCCATATCTCCGTCTACTGCGTAACTTGCATTATCATTGCCCCATCCTGTTTCTACTGATGATGCTGTCGCTGTCTTTCCTAATGCTAAATTTATTTTCCCCTCAGGTGTTACGGTTATTGTTACTGCTGGTGATGTTCCAGTTGCTCCCTTGTCATCCGTTGCTACTGCTGTTAGACTGTAATTAGCCGCTGCTGTCGTTGACCATGTTATGGTATATGGTGAAACGTTAATTATCCCAATCAAGGAACTACCTGCATAAATTTTTACATTGGTTATTGTTCCATCACTGTCATACGCAGTTCCACTTATCGTTACTAAATCACCTATCTTATATGTTGCTCCATTTGATGGTGCGGTTATACTTGCTGTAGGCGATGCATTACCAGAATCTGTGACTACAATACTAACCTGTGCAGTCCCTGTTAATGCTGGACTACCATTGTCGGTTGCTACCACACTTATGGTATAATTACCTTTTGAAACACTATTCCATGTATAATTATATGGTGAACTATTATCTGTTCCTAAAAAATTAGAGCCATTATAAAAATCTACTTTTGTAACAGCACCATCATCAGATGCTGTTGCTTCTATTAATATATTTGAACCAGTAGTGAAGGATTGTCCATTTGTAGGTTTTTGCAAATTTACTGTTGGGGCAGTATTTGGTGTAACATTACTCAGTATCCGTAATGCTATATCCTCAGTATAACTCGGTGGAGTCAGTACTTTTGTACCTCCGGTGTGTGAAAATGTCTCTGTTTTATCTATGTTCCCTGTTTTAGTATTAATCCATTCTACTTTATAGGTGCCTGTGACTCCTTGTAGATTAACATTAAGAGATGGTATGTTCCCTTGTATATAAATAGCATATTGTTTGCCATCCTGAACCAACGCCCACGCAGTTGTTCCAGATGGAAGAGCTCCTGTTATAATTGAATTATCAGGGTGCATGTTTACAAAATCAAAACTATCCATAAAACTCTTCAAAACCCCCATTTGAGTACGTAATGCCGGACCTCCGCCTCCTATGGTGAACGAGAGCGATTTGTTGGTGAAGTAATCGTAGCGGGAGGTATAGTAAGGTAGAACCTTTAAACCTGAACCACCTCCCGGACCCGGAGTAAATGTTAAGTCAAGCACGGCATATACTGCACCGCCAGCCATTATCCATTTCCATCCAAAACAACGATATGAAACATCGGCTATGCCCAGATATGTAATCTCATCAACCCCTATAGGGATATTATGGAAGTAATTTTTTACTATAGTATTAAGTGGAGGACCAGAGTAGAAAAAAAGAGACGCATTCGGATTGATGTTAAAATTTGGTGCCCAACCTATATCTCTGGCTTGACAAATAAGGTGTTTTTTCGGAAGTGCTGCCTCTGTCGTGACAAATTTAGAGATGATGTAATTATCAAATTCAATTCCCCTAGTACCACCACCAAACCAAGACTCTCCAATCGACTGATAAATGACATTGTCAAATTCATTCAATTCCTGAACTATTTTAGTAACCATAGAAGACATATAGACCGTCAAACCGTCATTATGCAAACCATTATCGCGAATATCCCAAATACTATCGTCGCCAGTGGAAGTTAAATACGCAATGTTTCCTGCATTGTTAACATTATTACTTATACCGTCAATATCATTACCTACACCAGGGAGACCATTTTTAATTCCACTACCACCATTCATAGGAGAGCGTTCCCACATTTTACCAAAACTTGCCTCATTAAAAGGAAGGAAAAAGACAATTACTACCGCTATACCTCTATCATCAGCTTGCTTAATAAAATCTCTTAGACGGGGAAAATATGAATTAGCCGGTGTGCCTGCATCATCCCACTTGGATAGGTCAAACTTGTAACTGTTCGGATCCCCAGCAAATCCTTTTTGAGTAGTACTTCTTGCCCAAGGACAGAGAAAGTTGTTGTTAGTTGGACCAAGAGTATTATTATCAATATTCCACCACCTAAATGTGTCCGTAGCTATATTCTCAGCCGGCTCAATATAAGTTCCGGTAAATATAAGAGTATAATTAAGCCCCTTGTTCTTGAGCTCATCCAAATATGCGATATAGTCAAAATCTTTATTCAATACTGCACCGTAATGTTCATTAGAGGTAATAAGGACTGTGGGCTTGCCTTTATAAATGAAGTAACGATTGTTGTCAGGATGAAGCTTTATCGGTTCTGAAGTTACTACTGTGCTAAATGTTAATGTTAGCCCTGCAACTAATAATACCTGCTTAAAAGTTTTAATCATATTTTACTCCTGTCTTACTGTGTTATGTATAATGAATTTTAAATTCATCTAAAAAATTGATATTGACAAATTTAAATTTTATCTGTATAGTATTTATGTTCTTTCTTGTTCCTTCTAACTAAAGTATAATGTATAAAGTAAAAACCGTCAATGGCTAAAATCGCTATTTTTTTGTCAAAAATCGCACTATGAAAATAGAACATTATAGTAAAAAGTTTGGTTTAAAAATAAATAAAACTAATAAATTACTTTATATAGGACATGCTGATCCAGACCCTAACTGGGGAGGAGATAACCATTACCATCCATATCATGAAATGGTAGTTATTCTTAATGGTTCAATGTATGTTAAAATATTGAAGAAAAATATTTGTGCAAATACCGGTGATATTTTGTTTTATCATGAAGGAGTAAATCACAACGAACATCCTGATAGTAGTAATCCACCTGAATTTATTTATTTTATATGGAAAGAAAAGGGAAAGTTGGAGATACCTGTTTTAACTCATGACATAAACCAAAAAATCCGGTTTTTAGCCCAGTGGGTGCATCAAAAAAGTCAACCATTTTCCCTTCACAGAAGTCTACTACAAAAGAAAATTTTTGAAGTAATATTAGCTGAATTAATAGAAATTTCTAAATCTAAAGAAGAACATCCTATTATTAGTGATATAAGAAGTTTTATAACGGACAATTTGAAAAAACATTTGACATTAGAAGATTTGGCTAGTTATGCCGGTATGAGTAAAAATCATTTTTTAAGAAAATATAAGAAACTTACAGGACTAACGCCAATGGATGATTTAAGAATACTTCGTGTTGAAACTGCTAAAAATATGATTTTTACAACAGATTTACCATTAAAAGTTATTTCCAAAGAAGTTGGATTTATTGACGAGTATCAGTTTTCAAGGATATTCAAAAACCATTTTGGCACACCACCAGGCCAGTTCCGTAAAAAAACAATTTAACTATAAAATATAGGATAGTGAAATGGTGGGGTCGTGGGATAGCGGGATTGTGGGATTGTGGGATGGTAGAGTTTTAGAGTTTGTAGAGTTATAGAGTTCATAGAGTTTAAACCCTACAACCCTATAACGCTATAACCCAATAACTCTTCCTTACTACGTCTCTTACCTGTATGGTTCAACTTTTTTAATAAGTGTTTCTAATTCTTTTTCATTATCAAAACTAGTATGAATATACATCCCTTTCCCGCCTACTGCATCAAGCAAAGGAATTATTTCTTTATGTCTAATACCAACCGCCTGTACCGATTTACCAGCATCAAGTATTTTTCTATAAAGACTATACCATTCTTTATTGCCCCCTGAAGGTATGGTGGGGTCTGGTGTCCATTCAATCGCATCAAGTCCTTTTATAGAAAGCAAACTATCAAGATGCGCAAGACATTGGTGACCATCAAGGTGGAACATGGAATAATCTAACCACTCACACTGCCTGCTTAAAGCAGGGACAACAAACTGCTCAAACATGGCTGGTGAAAACATGGCTGAGGCATCACACTGCACTTTTGCTGTTTTACCAGGTCCCCAAATATAAAATGCTCTAAAAGCACTACTATCGTCTTCGAGTTTTATAATGTCATATATACGACTGTATGCTTCAAACCAGACCTGATTAATCTCATCCAATTTCCGTTTTACCCAGTCCGGTCGTTCAACCATATCCATAAGCAGTGTTTCAGTACCGCGTAAAGAAGCAAGAATATCGATATTCTCAATAAGGTCATGACAACCTACAATGTATTTATGATTTGAAAGTTTTACAGATTCCCTTAGCAATGCTTCGGTTATTTTCCACCACTTATTTTCGGGATTAAACTTTAACGCAGGTCTGTTTTCCGGATTCTCGTCATCTTTCATAATGGGATTAAACCATATAGTTCTTTCAGAAAAACCTGGTTCCGAACCAAGAAAAAGAGCAAGGGAACCCGGACCTAAATCAACATTTGCAATTGGAAGAATATCCCCGTCAAAACATTTTTTTGATATAGAATAATGGTTTTTTTTAGACTTGAACTCGTGATTGACATAAGATTCTTCTATTGATTCAGTTTTACCGGGGTCTGATACGATTTCATGCGGTTTTGCAGCATCAAATGCATCCCACATCCCTAGTATAAGTCCTTTGCGGTTCCACCAATCCGTAAAATGCTTTTTCGTTTCCTGCCAATTCTGCTTCCATAAACATTCCATGACAAACTCCTTAAATAAATCTCCTTGCGACAAGCCCGTGGCAATCTCTATTTAAAAACTATGAGATTGCTTCACCTAATCTGATCTTGACTTCAACAACAACCCCTATTCTTAACCTTCAGTTTTGTGAACGGCTAATAATCAAGAAGCAAGAAGTCAGAGGTCAGAAGTCAGAAGTCAGAAGTAAGATGTTATCTTGCATCTTGCATCTTGTTTCTGTCGTCTGACTATTGACTACTTTGTTGTCACATTTACCTGACTTACACCGGCGAGATAATCATCTGCTACTGCATGAACCGTTATTATATGTTTGCCTTTTGGATAACCGGCAGTATTCCATTGATATTCAGGGCTTGATGATATTTTTATTAGTTTGTTATCAATGAAATAGCGATAAGACACAACAGGATTATCTGTCTCGAAATTTTTCTTAGCGATTACAGTTATTTTAACTGTCCCGCTTAATTTTGTGTTGTTTGCAGGTGCAGTTATAGAAACAGTCGGCGACAATTTAAAAAAATCATCATCCATTACTTTGTCAAATACTGCTCTTTCTTCAGTACTTGAATTATAGAGTTTATATATTCCTATTCCAATACTAGCCATCTTAGGCGATTCAGCTCTCAAATATTTTATCCATAAATCAACATCCGCCGGGTTGCCTTTGTAAGCATCTCCACCAGAAAAGATACCTATGGTTTTTGCTTCAAGCCCGTAATATTTCACACTGTCAGTACATCTCTTGATAAATGTTTTGTAGTACCTGGTTCCCGGATAAATGTATATTTCCGGTTCATATAAATTTATCACGTCAGCCCCGTCCGATATCGGTTTATCAATCGCAGCACCGGCAATACCGGCGGCCATTATCATACTTGGATATTGTTTCTTAACACGTCTTAGCGCACTGAGTGACTCTTGTACCCGATTATCAGTATCATAAGAAGAGTATTCGTCAATTTCTATACCAAAATATCCTTCCTCCGCAATCTTCAAGTATCTATCGTACATCTTTTCTTCAGTGTCAAGATAATTTGGATTCGCACTTTTTGAAGGGTCATCATGTGCTGCACCTGACCATGGTATCGGGAGTTTACCTTTTGCTACCATTTCATCGTGCCTTGGTCTAATAGACGGTGTATAGCCAAAAGTATTTTCTGTTTCATGGGGCTGTTCACCGGGACCAGCGCGCCACGAAATTAAATATGGTGTTTTTATAGGTGCCAGATTAGGATCCGGGAATAATACTCCTTCGTGAAAAAGTAACTTATCATTTGGCTGATTAGTAGAATTTGTTGTCATAGCATTTGCTGTAATATTTGGTTTTTGTTGAGCTTCCGGTATAATATTTATATAATTAAAATTACCGGTGGAATTAGAACCGATACTGTCCATTGCCAACTTCATTACGTGTTTTCCTGCAGTTAAAATTACTCCTGTCTTTGTTATTGTCTGCCAACTTGCCCATCCGGCTGTGTCAGGGACTAGCATTGGTCCTGTCTTGTCTATATCGTCGAACTCTATATGAAAAGTTCCTCCTGAACCAAGACAAGCTACCCGGATTTCTATTGTATATGTTCCTGCTGTCTTAACATTTACTGTATATTTTAACCATTCACCCGCATCTACCCAGCCTATATAATAACCTCCGGCTGTATCATTGCAAATACCGATATCTACTCTTTCATTTGTGCGACATTGATTTTGCTTTCCCGAGTTACCTGGTGTTGTATCATAATATGCTACACTTTGTCCGCCATTATCAAAATCTTCTATTTCTATCTTACCCGGTATTTGTGACGGGACTCCTTTATACGGGGTATTTATACCGGTGGCTCTTGTGGTTTCACTGGGACAATTTGAAACACCTGACCAGTTTGGAACATCATCTGCTGTTTTTATTGCAAAATAATATTTTGTAGAAGGCAAAAGACCGGCAACAGCAAATTTCTCCTGTTTGGACAGTTCCTGTGCTATTGGCGTCCTCTGGACTTTAGTTGCAGAGTCCCAGTTAGCGTCAGTTATCGGTTTCAAAGAATATCTTATATCATATGGTATATATCTCGAAGCCAAACCGGTAGCGGAATATTTTACTTTAGGTTGTATCCACATATCATCTATGGTCTTTTTGCCGTTATCACCTGGGGCGGTCCAGGTAAGCGTAATTGAGTTAGCTGACGGATCGCTTGTTGTAAGGTCAATTATCTTGCCGGGCGGTATTGTATCTGTGATAGCAGGTGTTGTCCCACTCGGAGATTTAGATAATGGTGACCAGTTCGGGACTTCGTCTCCGGACTTGATTGCAAAGTAGTATTTTTTTAAAGGTGAAAGACCAGATATCATAAACGATTCTGCAGAACCTGCAGGACTTGGGGTAATATCACATTTAACCTTAGTGGCAGAATTCCATGCTGATTCTGTTGCTATAGGTGAAAGTGAGTACCTGATATCATATTTTGTTGCTGTGCCTGAATTACCATCATCACCGACAGACCGCCATACGAGTGTTATGGTCTTTGATGTCGGAAACGCAGTTACAAAATACGCTATCTTTGCAGGTGGTGTTGTATCAGCTACACCTGACAAAAAACTGCCAACAAACATGCATACGACAAAATTGCATACAACTTTTACCAACTTTTGAATGGACATTTACCCCCCAATGAAACAGTGCGACTGTGAGACGGTGCGATAATGAGACGGTGCGGTGGTGCGATAGCGCAATGGTGCGATAGTTATAATCTACTTTAAAATAGAAGGTGCAGAATTTATTTCTGCACCTTCTATAGTTCTTTTGCTAATACTTTGGCGGACAAGAATCCCACAATATTTTAATTCAGTAAAGCGAGCTTTGCAACTATGAATTTGGACATTGAACTACCTAATCCCTAATTCTCTAATCCATTAATCCACTATTTTACTAGCCCAATTTTACCGGTTTTCTTGTTACCGGCAGCGTCTTCTAACTGATAAATATATACTCCTCTGGCTACTTTGTCACCATCGTCATTCTTACCATCCCACTCGAGCCAGCCAAGATTGCCAAAGTCAACCTCTTTCAACTCGCGGACTAACCGTCCAGCTACAGTATACAACTTCATGTTGCTGTTCATCGGTAAATTGATTATCTTCAATTTGCCCAGTACCGCTGTGTCAGGATTGAATGGGTTAGGATAAACTTTAACATTACTCATGTCAACAGATACATAACTACCCAATATACGGTATGTTGAGAAGTGTTTGACTGTCGCTGTGATTGTATTGTTTACTTTGTCTACTGTCTGGACTCCTGAAACCAAATCCCAATCTGTCCCGGTCCAGTAATAGATTCTAAGTCCGTCCTCATTTAGTGTCCCTATATCTGCTGCTGCATATGGTATTGTTATGTTTACTGCTCTTGTAAACACCTGATTTTGCAATACCGGCGCATTATTGTTAAATGTTAACTCACCAAAATCATAACATATAGGATTTTTGGTATTAACATATTTGATTGTGTTCTGGACAGCAGGTGCGGCACTTGTCTTTATTGAGGCAAGATACTTGTTCGCAGACAAAACGCCTGTAGGTATTATTATCTTTAGCCCGTTAGCGCCTCGTATTGAACCACCCTGGTAGCCTACTAACTTAGCGATATACATATCATTGAAATTTATCACTACCGGAGCTGTGGTATCACCCGTTAACTCTACCGTATTTATATCACTGCGGAACGGAATTGAGACTTCCTTCTCACCTGAATCTGCCAAAGTTAACGTTGAATTTGCAGCATCCAGGACACTACTATTGCTGTTCTTCGTTGTAAGAGTTAGTGTTCCTGTATAATCAGTTGCTATACTATTTTCATCTACATTATATACCTGCACCTTGAACTTCAAAGTTGCAGTCGCAGATGCTCCTGTCTTGGTTGCAGTTGTCCCGTCATCATAATAATAGGTATATATTCTGTGTTTTAAGTTATATGTCTTGAAACTGTATTGTGCTGATATCGCAAGATTATTAGACGAGTCACGGCTATAGACCTTGTAATAATAGGTCTTGCCTTTATCTAATGCACTAAGCAAAACACTGTGTAGCCTGGTTGGTGTTGCATCTAATGTAGTTGTGTTCACTAAATCTGTTGTGAGGCCATATGCTATCTGTGAGTCTGAGTTCTCATCAGTTGTCCATGTTATTACTGCACTATTTTGTGTTACGCCGGCTGTTACATTGCTTATTACCGGCGGATTAGGATCATTAGAGATTGTTGTAAAACTGTAATCTCCTGTTGTTGTTGGATTGCCATTCATATCTACGGACACCATCCGGTAATGATAGACTGTGTTTTCAGTAAGACCGCTTAGCGTAACACTGTGGTTGTATACTCCATCGGTATCTGTTACCGGAGTTTCACTGCCATAACTTGTTGTTAAGCCATACTCCACTTTACTGGTCGCGAGCTCGTTAGTTGTCCAAGTTATTACTATTCCACTACCGGTTATACTTGGCGTTGTTACTGCGCTTATTGTTGGCGGTGTTGTATCGGCACTTAGTCTTACTAGAGTTATGTAATTGAAATTGCCGGCAGAACCCGCGCCAGAGTTCATAACTAACTTCATTATCTGGTCACCTGCGGCAAGTGCGATATCGGTTGAAACTACTACATCAGTCCAGGTCTGCCACCCGCCTGTTGCCGGAACACTTACTGCCGGTGTTAAAAGAGTTGTTGCATTGTGCGGACCGAATTCAATGTGTATCGGGCTGCCGGCACTTGCCTGGCCGTTAGCTGCGCGTATTATTACTTTATAGTCACCACTCTGATTCACATTTATGCTGTATTCAAGCCATTCGGTCGGGTATACATATCCTAAGCTATACCCGCCACCGGTATCGGTGCATGCCTGTATATCTACATTCTCGGTTGTCCTGTATGCTCCGCCAGTGTTACCGGCTGTCGTATCAAAGTATGTCTCACCGGACGCAGAACCTGTTATTACTGTATCGTAATTCTCCGCTTGTACCGTTGTTGACCCTGCTCCTACCTGCCAAGGAGTACCTACCGGAGTATTTCCATATGACTGTTGGTTTGAAACGGTTGTTATTGTATATACCGTACTATTTACAGAACTATCGGTCATAGTAGCTTTGAACGCACGTGCCCGGACTGTTGCACTCGCTGTTAATGTAAATGGTGAATTATATAATGTTGACGATGATGTCGGGTCTGTTCCAT
Organism: Elusimicrobiota bacterium; assembly: GCA_028718185.1. Classification (NCBI taxonomy): domain Bacteria; kingdom Pseudomonadati; phylum Elusimicrobiota; species Elusimicrobiota bacterium. Next base: position 13,037 of record JAQUMH010000003.1, on the reverse strand, counting down.
TTGTAGTATATCTTATCTCTGCTGCATTGGTTGCACATCCTAAGGTTACTGTAACAGAATCTGCATATGACCCTGCTGCCGGGCTGATTGTCGGTGTTGCCACTACATTAGGCGTATCTGCACTCATTTTTATTAAACTGATATAATTAAGATTACCACAACCCGTTATTGCACTAGCATCCATGACCAACTTCATTATCTGGTTGCCTGCGGTAAGTGTTACCCCGGTTGAAAGTGTTACATCAGTCCATGTCTGCCATCCACCTGTATTAGGTATGGTCACCGAGGGTGTTATACAATATGGCGTTAAATTATGCGTACCGAATTCAAGGTGTAACGGACTTGCTGAACCTGACATGGCTGCTCTCAGAATTATTTTGTATTCTCCGCCTTCATTTACATTCACACTGTATTCCAGCCATTCCCCGGGTTTTGTCCACCCTACGTTATACCCACCACCTGTATCGGTGCACGCTTGCACATCTACATTCTCGCTTGTTCTATACACCGTACTACTGTTGCCGACTGTTGTATCGTGGTATGCCGTACCCTCACCTTTACCACTCGTCATCATATCGTAATCTTCTACCTGTATCGTTGTTGTCCCTGAGCCTATAGCCCAGTCTACTCCTGCAGGATATGCCTGCTGGATTGGACCTGCCGAATTTACTGTTATTGCTATCACAGACGATGTTCCGGTTGCATTTCCGTCATCTGTCGCTACTGCTGTCAAATTATAACTTCCTGCTACTGTCGGTGTCCATGTACAGCTGTATGGTAAGGTTGTATCTGTTCCGACCAATGTAACACCTGCATAAAAGTCCACTTTGCTTATCGTTCCGTCACTGTCGGTTGCTGTTGCATTTATTGTTACGGTATCACCTAAATTATATGATGCTGCGTTTGATGGTGCGGTTATGCTTGCAGTAGGCGCTTGATTTGAAGGTCCCGGAACTGTTACTTCCGGCGCTGACTGAGTTATAGCACCTAACTGTCTCCATGAACTTTCTATTGTATTTGCTGTTGTAGCTTTATCCCTGCTGTCAGCGAGTCCGATTGTAAGATGTGCCGGCACTGTAGTCATAAGTGTATTATTACCACTACCACTCGCTGCCCTGCCAAATCCCCATACTGTCATTTTATAGTTAGTTGCTACAGCAGTCATTGACCAGTAATTATCATTATAACTATCATCTTCCTGATTTACAAGATACAAACTTCTATTTAAGGTGCTATCTGCAAAATATACCCATTCCGGATTAGGTATATCTTCTGCTAAATTAGTCGCACTACTTGAATTAGTATATGAACCACAATTCTTCTGAGTCGTATCATTTGACCTGTAAAAGTAGTCAGTTGAATTTACACAATCGCCGCCTCCCGGAGTACCTTCATACAGGAACCAATAATTCTTTGTGGAATCCTTTTTAGATAGCGTCATCGTTGCATATTTTGGATAGAAATCCCATGTCCATTCCCAATTGTTATCAGTTGTTATTGATTTAACCGTTGTTTTTATAGGACCTGAGACCAATACTGTTGTAGTTGCTCCAAGTCCGGTTGTAGACATTTCCGGATATCCGGGATGTGCACAGGGTCCAATGTTAGGTAATCCGCGATATTCTCCGCCTGCACCGGAACCTGTGGTATGATGAAAACTTACCCAGTCATTACTATTCTTGTCTATTATACTGGCAAAAGCACCACCTGTTTTATGATAGTAATAATCTGCATTTACTGTTACTATCTTTAAACTATCCTGCCCCGCATAATTAGCTACGTCTGTTACTGCTACCTGTGCCGGGACACTTACTGCCGATACTAACGGATTTGTGTCAAAATATACTTCATAATATCTATCAGTATTAGCTGCTGTATTACCTGCCATTATCAATGTTAAGTTTCCGGATGCATTTGTGACGGCATTATAACCTGTCGCCTGGTCAAACTGGAAGGGCACATTCGGGTTTATTACGTTATTACTGCCATCTACTTCTTTTACTCTTAGTGAATCAACATTAAACGCCAGTCCTGTAATTCCTATATTGGAATTAGCAAGCAATGAAGTGAAATTAATTGATAATTCTACAGGTTTGTCTTCCCTGCTGAAGCTACCAGACCCTATTGTCTCTTTTACTTTGAATCTCGGCTCAGCTGATGTTGATACTGAACCAACACTTATACTCCTTGTTACCGGAGATGACGGTGTACTATAACTGTCATATGCTGTTACTGATATGGAATGGTTCCCTGCCGGAACACCGGTCCATGTATATGTGTATGACGCCAGTGCGCCGCTGATTGTAGTAAGCGGGGTAGCATCTCCTGATATTATTACTTTACTTATTGTATCATCCGGGTCACTTGCTGTCGCTGTTATTGATACACTTGCCGGAGCTACCGGGTAATTTTGCCCTGAGGTCGGAACTGTGATGCTTGCTGTAGGCGGCAGATTGGATGGTGTACCTCCACCGATACCTATCGCATTATTTCTCCATAAATGGTAATTTTTATAACTCTCATAACCGACATATGTCCCGTTCGGTCCCCAAGTATTACTGAGTATATCCAAATCGCCGTCGTTGTCCATGTCATACAACATTGCTCCGCAATGGCTTTCTGCTGTTCCTGCCGTTGTCGCTGTCCAAGTAGCGCCATTATCAGTTGTATCCCAAATCCTTACGTGTTTTCCGTTGTTTGCATTAGCTCCGTCACCCATCTCGCCGGTTACCACTTCTATCTGCCCGTCTAAATCTATGTCTGCCACATCCATGCTGTTTGAAGAATATTGTCCGCTGCAGATTACATGTTGTGTCCAACCACCGGCAGCAGTCTGCTCAAACCAGAACGTCTTTACATCTGACGGCCATACTCCGCCTTGATAATATTCATTACTCACTACTACATCAAGCCGACCGTCATTATTTATATCTGCAACTTTTATCCTGTCAGTAGTGTATCTTGTTGATACCCCTGTTCCTGTCTGCTGTGTGTTGCCTATTGCGTTTCTTGTCCAGTTTGCAATCGGTTGAACATGCCCGTCTGCTCCTGCTCCGGGATTCTTGCACCAATATATACCATTGGCAAGATTTGTATAATCGCCGACTACTACATCCAATAACCCGTCTTTATTTATATCGCCTACCGCAAACCCCTGCTCGTTACAAGCAGCTATCTCTTTTGTTATCCATGATGCCGGTGTAGTATAATTTGAATTAGGTATTTCTACGCAATATATTGCCGCATTTCCTTCCAACAGTATTTCAGGTTTTCCGCCACGCACTATATCGGCTACTAAATATCCCTGCCCGTTACCGTGCAATGTTGAACCTAAAACTGTATCATCTATTATTTTTGTAGCTGTCCAGTCTGCTGTTGTATCCGTGTTACCTGTTTTCTTTAATAAGTATACACCGGGATCGGCTGTTCCCCCGACATGACTTGCATCAGATTGAAATAATCCTTCCGCTATTACTTCCGGAACACCATCGGCATCAACATCAACCGCCAGGCAACCGTCTACATTTACAGGGAATGTCGTCCTCGTCCATGTGCCTATCATGTCTGTGCCCGGGTTCTTGTAAAAATATTTTCCTGAAACTATATCTTTATAGCCGTCACCTGTGAAGTCAGCAGCATCGGTTCCAAAATATTTTGTACCGCTGCCACCGCCTGTGCTTTCAGCCGTTGTGCAAAAATATCTTTCCCTGTTATTATCTACTTGCTTATATGTGAAATCGTTAAGTGCTAGTTTTGTTGTCATCGTATTACGCCATAACTTTATGTCTGCTCCTTCGGAGTCAACTACTATTGTCCCGATGTTCCTCCAATTGGCTCCGAACAAATCTATATCACCGTCATTATCAAAATCAGCTGCCTGTATCTCGTGTGTTCCCATTGTTGAAATAACTTGTTTGTTAGCCGGATTAAATGTGCCTTTTGGATACTGGTAATATACCATTACATCTCCAACTCCAGACACCCCTGAGGGAATAGAATTATGCATTTTTGACGTCGCTATATCAGGAAGTCCGTCCTTGTTGAAATCTGCTATCTGTAACGAGTGTAAATTAAATTGTGCGCCGGGTTCTATCAAATGTTTTGTCCATGTACCGGTTACCGGGTTGCTTGGTGCTTCATACCATGCAAACATACAATTGTATGTTGTATTATCAGGTACTCCATCATAATTAAAATCGTTTTCTGATGCCGACAACACGATATCCGGTCTGCCATCCATATTTATATCACCTACTGCTACTTTATATCCTGTTGATGTAGGAAATTCGGACTGAGTTCCATAATATTTTTGCGTCCAATTTGCCACTGTCATTACAGAATTAGGATACGGATTTTTATAGTAACATCCCGCTATTACTATATCCGCCATACCATCTCCGGTTACATCTTTAACTTGCAGCCCTTCCCCATATAAACAGGGTATTTTAATACCAGTCCATGCCGCTGTAATACTAGCTCCCTGATGAAATATATAAATATAGTTTCCATTACCTTCTGTAACGCCTTTGTTTCTAAAGTCCTCACCGCGGTTTATTATTTCCATTTTGCCATCGCCGTCTAAATCTACTACCTTTTTGTCGTGTGAATTATTTAGTACTGTCCCCACGGTCCTCATTGGCCAGTTAGCAGCATAATTTCCCGTATTTTCGTACCACCTTACTTCTACGGTAGTACTACCATACCAACCTGCTACAATATCCATATCGCCGTCACCATCAACATCTGCAGCATATGTGCCTACTCCAAATATTCCCGGACCCGCTATTGGTTTCTTTGCCCATGTGCTTGCAGGACCGCCGTTGTTGTCAAACCAGTATATTCCGCCATAATTAGCATCATCGCCGGATACTATAAGGTCTAGTTTGCCGTCGCCATCTATATCCGCAAACGTTTTCGCTGCCGGATTTGAGGGTGCTATTGTAGATTGAGGGGTGTTAGCCATTACTATTTCTTCTGAAAATGTCGCCTTTACAAGACTGCCGGTGTTTTGTGTAGTATATGTTGCTGACGCTGTTGCACTGTTAGACATTCCTGTTTTGAATGCTTTTGCTTTTAGCGTGCAGGCACTGGTGATGTTTAACTGACTGGTATATAAAGTTGATGCTGAAGTCGGGTCTGACCCGTCCGTCGTATATCTTATTTCTGCGCCTGATTCTGTACAAGATATCGTGACTGTTACAGGCACTGTCCCGCTTGTAGGGCTTATTGTTGGTGTTGCTACCTGGAGTGCTGTATATGTTGCAGAACCGGTAGCGCTATCAATCATACCTGTTTTAAATGCCTTTGCTTTAAGCGTGCAGGCGCTCGTTATGCTGATTGCGGTAGTGTATAAAGTTGATGCTGATGTCGGGTCTGTCCCGTTTGTTGTATATCTTATTTCTGCCCCTGATGTTGCACAAGTCACCGTAACTGTTTGCGGTACTGTTCCGCTTGCAGGGCTGAATGTCGGTGTCGCTACCATAGACATACCGCTGGTATTGTACCGGACAAGAAGTACTGGTCCCGGAAGTAAGACTTCAGTTCCATGCTCAACTGTTGTGTTAACTACTCTAATTGCCATTTGAGAGTTACTTAAAAGTGTTGCAGCAACCGGTCTTAATGAAAGCACCCACTGGTAATTATCAAATGTGGTTTGTACAGTAGTTGCAACATTATTATTAATGGTAAAAGTAGCATTATCACTTGACCATGTTTTCCAATACATTGCACATTCTAATGTTTTAGTTAAGTCATGCAAACCACTCGGCTGTGCTGCAGGTATTGTTATATTGCAGTACTTGGTACCTGTAGTGCGTTGTCCCCAACATGAAGGTATGCTTCCCGGTTTATATATTACTGTTGTGTATCCGTTTGCACTATGTGATACCGTAAGATTTGTTATTTCAGGTGTTACATACCAGTAGCCATTGGATGCTTTTATTCTTGCTTTTAATTTTACACTACCCTGGTCAGGTATATATTTAGTATTCCATGTTACTCCCCAGGGAGATGCTGTTGCAGAACCCACATGATTTGATAACTTCAGATCCGTATAGGTTGTTGATGTGATACGTTGATAATTATTTTCGAGTTTTCTAAACCACCATTCATGCCAGTCAAGAAAATAATTGTCGCCGTTTTCATCATATCCGTCATAATATGCTACATAATCAACATTGGTTATACTTGCACCGCTGGGAGGTATTGCATTTACTGATATTGCAGCTGTTTCAGCGATTGTGCCGTTTGTCGAGGGTCCTGTAATATTGCCTGACGGCGCCGGAACTGCACTTGGTGTATAATATAATCTTAATATTGCACCATTAGTTCCCCATTGGCCCCATGAAGAGAATCCGCCGCATCCTGTGTTATTGCCACATGTAAAGTTAATAGCATTCATGCCGGGTGTCAATTGTGCAGCAGTTAAATTAATCTCAACAATATCCTGGAGCATATAACTTTCCGGGTTACCACTGCATTCTGTTAAATTAGCGGTATTAATATTAGTATTAGGTACAGCTATCCAGGCATTACCATTTATATTAATTTGTTTGTTTACTGTTCCGGGATGCCCGTTCCATCTGTTTATTATTAGTTCAGCTCTCTGAACACCTACTAAATCTGCAGCTGTAAGAGTTATTACCTGAGGTTCATTGGGCAAATCAGCTAAAACGGCAGGATTCTTTACGCTATCTGCGGTCGGACTTGTTACACGCCAGTCACCGGTATTAGCATACGTAACGGTAGACGCTGAACACCACTCCCTGTAGACCTCACCCGGCTGTGGCGATGCAGAAAGATTTCTAACAGTAATGCAACTAATAAACATTACCACCGCTAACATCATAAACCATCTAATAATCTTACCCATAAATTTACCTCCAATTTTCAATTTGTGTAATGTTCAATGTGTTATGTGTAATGAAATTTTTAATCTTTAAATCTTTTAATATTCCCTTATATTTTATCATTTTTCTTCTAATTTTTCAATCGTTCTTATGCTTGCCAAGGGCAAGCGACTACAACTTTGGACATTGGACTTCGGACGCCTCTTATTCTTTCCCTCCAAACCTTATTCCTAAAGATACTCTGTGCGTGTCGCCTAAATCTTTTGTCGGGACAAATGCGTAATCTATATTAAATGTTGAGCTTGCACCGCTCATTTTAAAACCTCCGCCTAATGTGTAACTCTCTTCATCATAGCCTATCTTGTAGCCTGCACGTATTGCTACCATCTCCGCTACCATTAACTCTAACCCTATGTTCTCTTTTGTGGTTGCTGTGTCTAATTCATAATTAACATCGGCTGCCATTGTTAAATTGTTCTCACCTTCAAATGCTGATAGCTTCTTACCTAATCCTGCTTTTATATTACCTGGTAAGCTGTTGCTATCCACTTTACCGCCTAAGTTCTGGACTGCTAACCCTAATTGTAATCCGCCTTTTACAGGAACGTACTCTACTCCTAAATCTAACCCAAAGCCTGATGCACTATTTGTATCTATCTTCTGGCTTACCATCTTTAAACTGCCGCCTACATTTATTGTTTCATCTACCTGCTTGCCGTAACTTATCGCACCGCCTATATCTTTGGCTTCAAAACTGCCAACACTGCCTACCGCATCATATCCACCAGCTGAATTCTCTAATGTTTTGTCCATACTGCCATAATTAAGGTACATTATTTGTAAACCTATTGTAGAACTTTCATTTATTGGATGACCTATAGCTAAATATTCATAACTTATTCCTTCAAAATATGATAAATGCATAAATGATAATTCTGTCGCACTTACTGAACCTAATCCTGCCGGATTCCAGTATACGCTATTGACATCTTCGGCTACTGCTACCTGTGCACCACCCATTCCTTCCTGTTTGGCACCTATTCCTAATTTCAAAAACTCCATCGCCGAACTGCCTACACCGGCTTGTAACTTACCTGTACAAATAATACTTACAACCATTAGTGCCAAAATCATCGCACTTAACATCTTATACATTTTTCCTCCCTTTACTTCATTTTTTGTTTCCTTGTTTGTGATTTTCATAAAACCTCCTTTAAATCAGGATTCAGGATTCAGCACTCAGAATTCAGCTGGTGACCCCGCTTTGCGGGATTGTTTTATTGGTCTCCGGTAGGGGACTCAAAAAAACAAAAAAAAGCTCACTAGAAAACTAGATAATTACTTAATTAAGTTTTTTCAACCTAATCAACTAATTTACTAATTCTCTAATCAACTTTTTTGTTTTCGGTAACCTTGCTAGCTTGATAGTATTTAGTCTTGACAACAGCTATTAACAACACGATTATCAAGACCTTTTGTTTATCGGCAACCTGTTGGCGTTACTATCTTAGCCCTTGGTTTTGCGAACTCATCCCAATTTCTCGGGAGCAGCCTTTTCGGATTCTATGCGCGGAATCCGGAGCAACTGCACCGGATGAGCACATGACCCCGCAGTTAGCGGGGTAAAACAATATGGAATACTTTCTTTTTGCCTCCGTATTTAACTAATCGGTGTAACTACGTTGAATATCTATTTTTTTGTGTATAAATGCTATTGACATACTTAAACCTTTTTTATATAATATTTGTGTCTCTTATAGTTAGAGTATAACGTACAAAGCAAAAATAGTCAATGGCTAAAACTGTGATAATTTTGTCTAAAACTGTGCTATGAAATTAGATTACTGTCGTAACATAAAAAGATATAATAAATTAGTTTTTATCGGGCGTTTTAACCCAGCCGTTAACAAGTTGGCGGGAAAACATTACCATCCATTTCACGAACTGCTGGTTATTACTAAAGGGGCATTGAATATTGAAATATCAAAAAAAATAATTACTGTAAATCCCGGCGACATTTTGTCTTATAGTGCAGGAGTAAATCATGAAGAACAACTTGCCGGTAACGATCCCCTGGAATTTATTTCTTTTGCATGGTATGGAGAAAAAAAAATAAAGTTTCCTGTTGTAACGCACGATATAAATAAAAGAATTACTTATTTAGCCCAATGGGCGTATGAAACAAATCAATCAAGTTCTTCTTCTAAACGTTTATTACAAGACAATATTTTTGAATTAATAATGACTGAATTATCGGAAATCTCTAAATTTAAAGAAAAACATCCTATTGTCAGTAAAATAAGAAGTTTTATGATGGATAATTTAAAGAAAAACTTAACAGTAGAAGATTTGGCTAGTCATGTTGATATGAGTAAATGGCACTTTTTTAAAAAATATAAGAAACTTACAGGTCAATCGCCAATGAAAGAATTAAGAATTATTCGCGCCGAAAAGGCTAAAGATATGATTTTAACTACAGCTTTACCATTAAAAACTATTTCTAAAGAAGTAGGATTTGCTGATGTGTATCACCTTTCTAAGATTTTCAGAAAATATTTTGGCATACCGCCAGGACACTTCCGCGATAAAACAGTTTCACTTTAATAAAATGTCGTTTAGTCGTAACGTATTAGGGTTATAGAGTTATAGAGTTTAAACCCTAAAACCCCATAACCCTATAACTCCAAAACTTTTTATTTGACTAATCCTATTTTCCCTGCCTTCTTCTTACCGGCAGCATCTTCTATCTGGTAAATATATATTCCTTTACTTACTTCATCACCTTTATTGTTCTTTCCATCCCATTCGAGCCATCCAAGGTTACCAAAATCTACTTCTTTCAACTCGCGGACTAACCTTCCAGCCACAGTATATAAATTCATTGTGCTGTTCGTTGGCAGGTTCGTTACCTTTAACATACCCTGTACCGCTGTCGTAGGATTAAATGGGTTAGGATATACTTTTATATTATTTAAATCGGCAGATATATAACTACCCAGTATGCGGTATGTTGAAAAATGTGTTACTGTTGCAGTTACTGTGTTGTTTACTTTGTCTACCGTCTGGACTCCTGTTACCAAATCCCAATCTGTTCCGGTCCAGTAGTAAATCCTAAGTCCATCTTCATTTAGTTTCCCTATATCTGCTGTTGTATAGGGTATTGTTATGTTAACTGCCCTTGTGAATGTTTGGTTCTGCAGTAGTGGTGCACTATTTGTAAATGTCAGCTCACCAAAATCATAACATATAGGATTAACTGTGTTAACATATTTCATTGAGTTCTGAACTGCAGGTACCGCATTCGTCTTTATTGACGCAAGATATTTGTTATTAGACAGCACACCTGTCGGCACGGATATCTTAAGCCCATTAGCACCTCGTATTGAACCACCCTGATAGCCAACTAACTTCGCAATATACATATCATTGAAACTTATCACTATCGGTGCCGTGGTGTCGCCTGTTAGTTCTATAGTATAAATATCACTACGAAACGGGACTGAAACTTCTTTTTCGCCTGCATCTGTAGAAATTAATGTAGAAACTGTTGTATCCAGGACATTATTCTTGACGTTCTTTGATGTAAAAGTTATTGTGCCTGTGTAATCGGTTGCAATACCGTTTTCATCTATATTATATACCTGTAATTTGAACTTCAAACTTGCATTTATTGTTCCATCATCATAGTAATAGGTATATATTTTATATTTTATGTTAGATGTTTTAAAACTGTATTGTACTGATGCAGCAAGGTTACCAACGGCATCTTTACTATAAACCTTATAATAGTAGGTCTTACCTTTTTCTAATCCGGTAATAGGAACACTGTGTAATCTTGTTGGTGCAGTGTTTAATGTAGTTGTACTACCCAATGTTGTTGTAAGTCCATATGCTACCTGGGAATCTGAGTTCTCATCAGTTGTCCAGGTTATAATTGCAGTATTTTGTGTTACACTGGCTGCTACATTACTTATCACCGGCGGATTGGGATCATTTGCAGTTGTTGTAAAAGCATAATCAGCGGTCGTGGTTGTGTTACCGTTCATATCTACGGACACCATTCTGTAATGATATGTTGTATTTTCAGTAAGACTGATTAGTGTAACACTGTGGCTGGTTACACCTCCGATATCTGTTACCGGTGTTGCATTTCCATAACTTGTTGTCAAACCATACTCCACTTTACTGGTTGCAATTTCATTTGTTGTCCAGGTTATTGCTGCTTCACTACCGGTTATGCTTGCTGGTATTACGCCACTTATTATTGGCGGCGTTGTATCGCTGCCTATTTTTATTATTTTAATGTAATTTAAATTACCGCAACCGGTTGCTGCACTGGCATTCATAACTAACTTCATTACCTGGTTGCCAGCGGTTAGTGTTACTCCTGTAGAAAGTATAACATCTGCCCATACTTGATACCCACCTGTCGGTGGTATGCTTACTGGTGCGGTTTGAATATAGGGAGTTTCTTTGTGTGTGCCAAATTCAAGGTGCATGGGACCACCGTTGGTTGCCAATCCGTTGGCACCCCTGAGTATTATTTTATATTCGCCGCCCTGAGTTACATTTATACTGTATTCCAGCCATTCACCGGGCATTGTCCAACCGACGTTATACCCACCATCTGTATCGGTGCATGCCTGTACATCTACATACTCGGTTGTCCTGTATACACCACCGCCTTTATTATCATTTGTTGTATCGTGGTATGCCTCACCCTCACCAATACCGGTTGTAACCTTATCATAATTCTCTGACTGTATAGTTGTAGTCTCTGTACCTATCTGCCACGCTACACCTGTAGGATATGCTTCCTGCTGAGTGACTGGCGAAACCGTAATACTGAAATTAGAATTTGATATACCAAAGGGGCTGCCATCTGTCTCTGCTACTCTTATACGACATGTCGTTATAGTGCTTGCTGTATTTGGTATTATTACAGACTGGCTGCCGCTATTTGGTGTAGTGGGCATTAAGGTTGTCCATGTACTTCCACCATCGGTTGATAAATCTATTTTAACATTACCCACTGTGCCGGCACTTGTCCATCTTACTGTTTGATTGCTGTTTGCAGGCCAATTCTCTCCGCCATTGGGTGATGTTACTGCTATTGAAGGAGAAGCACCATCAGGAACTTCTTTGTATGCTCGGACATAATCTACTATAAAAGGATTATTGGTTGAGTTGGTCGAATTCCATGCAGCTGAGGAAGCAATAATCTGCAAAATGATATATATTCCCTTATCCCAATAATCTGGTTGCCCGGGAGCAGGGGACTGTAAAGTATAAGTACCACCCAAAGTATGAGTACCATCGTGTGCCTGACCGTCCTGTGTCTGTGCAATACCGTCAAAATAAATTTGTATAGTTCCATTTTTAGTACCATCATTTTTCCAGTAAAGACCATATGTATGAAAAGAATTAGTCACATCAATGGATGGTGTTCCGAGGGCTGGATAACGCATTCCCCATTGACCTAATATCAAATCATGTAAATGAATGACGGTATGATTTGTCTGACCAGGTACCATTATAGTTTCTAATATATCTATTTCTTCTTGCTGCACTCCAGGTACAGTATGTGTATTGTCGGTCTTTTCTAAAGGCAGTACCCAAAACGAAAACCAAAATCCACGACCTCCGCTTAATTTAGGGAATTGAGCTCTGCACTCAAAATAACCATATTTTTGGCTAAATTTTGCATCAGATGCGTTCAGCCCTCCAGTATGCATTATAGCTCTATTTTCATAAGCTCGTGTAGCGTCAGGTGTAAGTGCAAGTATTGGTTGTAATTTAAGACTGCCGTCTGATACTGTGAGTCCGGTCCATTGGGCAGCAGCAGTTCCATTTACACACCACTGCAAATGTGAATACCCACCCCGCCATTTGTTAGTATCAATAGCAGTGCCGTCAAATTCATCATCAAAAGTCATCTGCCACATCATACCAGCTTTAGGAGTGGGCGTCGTAACCGCTTTTACTTCTTCTATCATCAAGCCAAACAACATAACAGCATAAATTGTCAAAATTAATCTGTTCTTGTTCATTGTGCCCCTCCATTAAATTCTGTTATAGAGTTTTAGAGTTTGTAGAGTTCATAGTGTTTAAACCCTAAAACGCTATAACCCTATAACTCTATAACATTTCTCTTATTTGACTAATCCTATTTTCCCAGTCTTCTTCTTA